>NZ_BAAGPR010000019.1:0-104108 GCF_054783955.1 Streptomyces mayteni
GTCAGCTCGCCGGCGAGGTCGCCGAACTCACCGCCGAGGCCGCCGCGGGCCCGTACACGGTGCGGGCCCGCGCCCGGGCCGGGCCACCGGGCTCCGAGGCCGTCGGGGCGGTGCCGGCCACACGGCGGGCCGCCGCCCGGCCGACGGGCCTCGGCGGGCTAGCGGGCCTCGGCCGGCGCCTCGGCCCCGCGCAGCAGCTCGGTCAACACCCGGATGGCGCCCCGCTTGTGCAGCGGCTCGTTGCCGTTGCCGCACTTGGGCGACTGGATGCAGGACGGGCATCCGCTCCGGCACTCGCAGGCGGCGATCGCGTCCCTGGTCGCGGCCAGCCACCGCCCGGCGGTGTGGAAGGCGCGCTCCGCGAAGCCGGCGCCGCCCGGGTGGCCGTCGTGCACGAAGACCGTGGGCAGCAGGGTGTCCGGGTGCAGCGCGGTGGAGACGCCGCCGATGTCCCAACGGTCGCAGGTGGCGAACAACGGCAGCATCCCGATCGCCGCGTGCTCGGCCGCGTGCAGCGAGCCGGCCAGGATCTCCGGGGTGATCCGGGCCGCGTCCAGCTGGTCCTCGGTCATGGTCCACCACACCGCGCGGGTGCGGAGCGTCCTGGGCGGCAGGTCGAGCCTGGTCTCGCCGAGCACCTCGCCGCTGATCAGCCGGCGCCGCAGGTAGGAGACCACCTGGTGGGTGACCTCGACGGAGCCGAAGCAGAGCCGCGCGTCCCCCCAGGGCGCCTCCGTGTCGGTCTCCAGCACCGTGAGTTCGGTCACCTCCCGGGCCGAGGTGGTCCAGGGCGGGTCGGCCGCCTCCACCAGCGCCACCGAGTCGGCCAGGTTCAGCTCCCGCACCACATAGCTCCGCCCCTGGTGCAGGTGCACGGCCCCGTCGTGCACGGTGCCGTGCGCGGCCGCCGCGTCCACGGTGCCGAGCAGCCGGCCGGTCTCCGCCTCCACCACCCGCACCGGGTCGCCACCCGAGCCGCGGATGTCCACCAGGTCGGCCGGCCGCTCCCGGCGTGTCCAGTACCAGGACGAGCCGCGCCTGCGCAGCAGCGAGCGGTCGGCGAGCTTGGGCAGCAACTCGCCGGCCGCTGCGCCGAACAGCGCCGAATCGCCGGCGAAGTCCGGCTCGGTCAGCGGGAGTTCGGCGGCCGCCGCGCACAGGTGCGGGGCCAGCACATACGGGTTGCCCGGGTCGAGCACGGTGCTCTCCACCGGCTGCCGGAACAGCGCGTCCGGGTGGTGCACCAGATAGGTGTCCAGCGGGTCGTCGCGGGCCACCAGCACGGCCAGCGCGCCCTGCCGCTGCCGGCCGGCCCGGCCCGCCTGCTGCCACAGCGACGCCCTGGTACCCGGATAGCCGGCCAGCAGCACCGCGTCCAGGCCGGCCACGTCGACGCCGAGCTCCAGCGCGGTGGTGGCCGCCAGGCCGAGCAGCTCGCCGCCGTGCAGGGCCCGCTCCAGGTCCCGGCGCTCCTCAGGGAGATAGCCGCCGCGATAGGCCGCCACCCGGCCGGCCAGCGCCCGGTCCACCTCGGCGAGCCGCTCCTGGGCGATCAGCGAGATCAGCTCGGCGCCGCGCCTGGAGCGCACGAAGGCGACGGTGCGGACCTCCTGGAGCGCCAGATCGGTCAGCAGCTCGGCCGTCTCCGCGGTGGCCGTGCGGCGCACCGGCGCGCCGCGCTCGCCGCGCGCCTCGGTCAGCGGCGGCTCCCAGAGGGCGAACACCAGCTCGCCGCGCGGCGAGGCGTCCTCGGTCACCTCGACCACCGGGAGTCCGGTCAGCCGGCCGGCGGCCACGGCCGGCTCGGCGGTGGTGGCCGAGGCCAGCAGGAACACCGGCTCGGCGCCGTAGTGGGCGCACACCCGCCGCAGCCGGCGCAGCACCTGGGCCACGTGCGAGCCGAAGACCCCCCGGTAGACGTGGCACTCGTCGATCACCACATAGCGCAGCGCGCGCAGGAAGGAGGACCAGCGGCGGTGCCCCGGCAGTAGCCCCCGGTGCAGCATGTCCGGGTTGGTCAGCAGCACGTTGGCGTGCTCCCTGGCCCAGGCGCGCTCCTCGTGCGGGGTGTCCCCGTCGTAGACGGCGGGCCGCACCGCCGTGCCGAGCGGTGCCGCCAGCCGGCGTATCGCCCGCAGCTGGTCGGCGGCCAGGGCCTTGGTCGGCGCGAGATAGAGGGCGGTCGCCTCCCGGCGCCCGGGGCCGGGGCCGGCGGCCGCGCCGAGCAGCGCGTCGAGCACCGGCACCTGGTAGGAGAGCGACTTGCCCGAGGCGGTGCCGGTCGCGACCACCACCGACTCGCCGCGCAGCGCGTGCCGCGCGGTGCGGGCCTGGTGCGCCCAGGGCCGCTCGATGCCGGCCGCCGCCACGGCCGCCACCACCTCGGCCCGTATCTCGTCCGGCCAGTCGGCATGGCTTCCCGGCCTGGCGGGCACGTGCTCCGTGTGGGTGATCCGTTCGGCCCGGTCCCGGCGGCCGCCCAGGCGGTCGAGGACAGCCCGCGGCGACGGCCGGCGGCCGTCGTTCTCGCCCTCGTCTGGCGGTCGGTGCATCGGGGACATCACCCCCGAGTCTGTCACTGGTCTGACGGACAATGGCTGTAAGACGTCGTGCTGGGCAGGCGGTAAGTGGTTGAATGCCCTGGCGGCTGCCGATCCATGGGGGGCGCCGCTCGTTAGCAAGGTGCTGGAGGAGTCCGTGGACCTGTCCCTGTCGACCCGGACCGTTGGCGACCGTACGGTCGTTGAGGTAGGCGGCGAGATTGACGTATACACCGCGCCAAAGTTGCGCGAACAACTGGTTGAGCTCGTCAACGACGGCAACCACCACCTGGTGGTGGACATGGAGCGCGTCGACTTCCTCGACTCGACCGGTCTCGGCGTGCTGGTCGGTGGCCTGAAGCGGGTTCGGGCCCAGGAAGGTTCGTTGCGTCTGGTGTGCAACCAGGAGCGCATCCTCAAGATCTTCCGGATCACCGGCCTGACCAAGGTGTTCCCCATCCACGAGTCCGTGGACGAGGCCATCGCGGCCACCGACTGAGGCGCCGTCAGCGCGCCGGCCCCGCCGCGGCCGCGCGCCGACCGCGTAAGAATGATCAGGTGACCGCCCCGGGCCTCGGTGGTGCCGACGCGACGCGTCCGGCGTCCTCCGTGTCGCGGCCGGGGCGGCGTGTGCCCGCACGATCGAGGGGGATGCAATGGCCACCGTGGAACTTCGCTTCAGCGCGTCCCCGGAGCATGTGCGCACCGCCCGGCTGGTGGCCGCGGCGGTCGCCCGTCGCGCCGGGGTGGACGAGTCCGTGCTCGACGAGCTGCGTCTCGCCGTCGGCGAGGCGTGCAGCCGCGCGGTGGGCCTGCACGCCCTGCACGGGCTGACCAGCCCCGTGCGGGTGGCGCTGACCGAGGGGGAGAAGTCGTTCTCCATCGAGGTCGGCGACGACGCCCCGAGCACGGTCCCCACCACGCGGGACCAGTCGGCCTCCGAGGCCGCTGAGGACACGGACGAGCTCGGCCTCGCCGTGATCAGCGGCCTGGTCGACGACGTCGAGGTCATCGCCGACGCGCACGGCGGCAAGATCCGGATGAGCTGGCCCACCGCCACCGCTGTCGTTCCGTGATCGACCTCCGCTTCCCGAGCCCGGTTCCGCCGCCGGGCCCCGGCTGAGCAGGGAATTCACGAATTCGATCTTCCGGTTGATCTTCCGGTCGGTCTGCTCTTTGATCTTCGATATCGATCTTCGAATCCCGTGGCCCGGTGGTGATCATTTCGCCGCCGGGCCCGCGCATTCACGGGAATTCCCCTTCCCGGCCCCTGTCTTGATGTCGAACGTCTCTCTACACTCCGGCCTCGTCTGTCTGTTTTCGGATCAGCGCCTGAGCGTCAAGGAGGACGAATGGCACACCCCTATCTCACGCAGGCAGCCGAGGCCGCCGAGCTCACGGGCGGCAACCGGGGCCTCGTCGTGGTGGTCGCGGTGGTCGCGCTTGCGGCCCTGGGCGTCGCGTTCGTACTGGTGCGACAGGTGCTCGCCGCCGGCGAGGGCACCGACAACATGCGGCGGATAGCCGCCGCCGTCCAGGAGGGCGCCAACGCCTATCTCGCACGCCAGTTAAGGACCCTCGCGTTCTTCGCCGTTCCGGTGGTCCTTCTGCTGCTCGCGTTGCCGGCCGACGACTGGGGTCAGCGCCTCGGCCGTTCCGTGTTCTTCGTGGTCGGCGCGACATTCTCGGCGGCCACCGGATATCTCGGTATGTGGCTGGCGGTGCGGAGCAATGTCAGGGTGGCCGCAGCGGCGCGTGAGTCGGGCCGGGAGGTGGCGATGCGCATCGCCTTCCGCACCGGCGGCGTCGTCGGCATGTGCACCGTCGGTCTCGGCCTGCTCGGCGCCTCCTGCGTGGTGCTGGTCTACACGGCCGACGCGCCCCGGGTCCTCGAGGGCTTCGGTCTCGGCGCCGCGCTGATCGCGATGTTCATGCGGGTCGGCGGCGGCATCTTCACCAAGGCCGCCGACGTGGGCGCCGACCTGGTGGGCAAGGTGGAGCAGGGCATCCCCGAGGACGACCCGCGCAACGCCGCGACCATCGCGGACAACGTCGGCGACAACGTGGGCGACTGCGCCGGGATGGCCGCCGACCTCTTCGAGTCCTACGCCGTCACCCTCGTCGCCGCGCTGATCCTCGGCACCGTCGCCTTCGGCGACGCCGGCCTCACCTTCCCGCTGCTGGTGCCCGGCATCGGCGTGCTGACCGCCATGGCCGGCATCTTCCTGGTCGCCCCCAGAAGCGGCGACCGCAACGGCATGACGGCCATCAACCGCGGCTTCTTCGCCTCCGCCGGCATCTCCCTGGTGCTGGTGGCCATCGCCGCGTTCGCGTACCTCCCGGACAGCTTCGCCGACCTCGACGGCGTCAACGACGCCACCATCGCCGCGCACGACGCCGACCCCCGGCTCTTCGCGCTGGCCGCCGTCGCCATCGGCATCGTGCTCGCCGTGCTGATCCAGCAGCTCACCGGCTACTTCACCGAGCCGAGCCGCCGCCCCGTACGGGACATCGGCAAGACCTCGCGCACCGGCCCGGCGACCGTCGTGCTCTCCGGCTTCTCCCTCGGCCTCGAGTCCGCCGTCTACACCGCGCTGCTGGTCGCGCTCAGCGTCTACGCCGCGTTCGTGCTGGCCGGCAGCACCATCATGCTCGCGCTCTTCGCGGTCGCCCTCGCCGGCACCGGCCTGCTGACCACCGTCGGCGTCATCGTCGCCATGGACACCTTCGGACCGGTCGCCGACAACGCGCAGGGCATCGCCGAGATGTCGGGCGACGTCTCCGGCGACGGCGCCAGGGTGCTCACCGAGCTCGACGCGGTCGGCAACACCACCAAGGCCGTCACCAAGGGGATCGCCATCGCCACCGCCGTCCTCGCGGCGGCCGCGCTCTTCGGCTCCTACCGGGACGCGATCGCCGAGGCCATCGCCGACGTCGACGTCTCGGCCGGCGAGCTGCTCGGCGAGACCGGCCTCAGCCTCGACATATCGCAGCCCAACAACCTGGTCGGGCTGATCATCGGCGCCGCCGTGGTCTTCCTCTTCGCCGGCCTCGCGGTCAACGCGGTCTCCCGCTCCGCCGGCTCCGTGGTCTACGAGGTGCGCCGCCAGTTCCGCGAACACCCGGGGATCATGGACTTCTCGGAGAAGCCGGAGTACGGCAAGGTCGTCGACATCTGCACCCGCGACTCGCTGCGCGAGCTGACCACCCCGGGGCTGCTCGCCGTGATGGCCCCGATCACGGTCGGCTTCGGGCTCGGCGTCGGCGCCCTCGGCTCGTTCCTGGCCGGGGCCATCGGCGCCGGCATCCTGATGGCCGTGCTGCTCGCCAACTCGGGCGGCGCCTGGGACAACGCCAAGAAGCTGGTCGAGGACGGCCACCACGGCGGCAAGGGCAGCGAGGCCCACGCGGCCACCGTCATCGGCGACACGGTCGGCGACCCGTTCAAGGACACCGCGGGCCCGGCCATCAACCCGCTGCTCAAGGTGATGAACCTGGTGGCGCTGCTGATCGCGCCCGCGGTGATCACGCTCTCCTACGGCGAGGACGCCAACGCGCCGGTCCGCGCGGTGCTGGCCCTGGCGGCGCTGCTCGTCATCGTCGTCGCCGTGCACGTCTCGCGCCGCCGCGGCATCGCCGTCGACGACAGCGACGACGGCGTGGACGGCGTGGACGGCGAGGGAACGGCCGCTGTCCCGCCCGCCGGCCGCACCACGGAGCGCACCACCTGACCGCACCCCGCCGACCCCCGACCGAACCCGAAGTCCCCTGCGCAGCCGGCCTCTTGGCCGGCTGTGCCAGGCTGACACCGTGACCCAGGACGCCCTGCTGACGCTGCTCGCCTCGCTCCGCCGGGCCCAGGTGGCCGGCCGCCGAGCGCCCCACAAGCCACTGTTCCTGCTGTGGCTGGTGGGGCGTTTCGTCGACCGCGGCGACACCGCCGTCTCCTACGCGGAGGCCGAGGAGCCGGTGAGCCGGATGATCAACGACTTCGGCTCGGTGGTCGCCGACCCCTCGCGGGCCAGGCAGCGCGCCGCGATGCCGTTCGTGCACCTGGAGCGCGAGCTCTGGGACCCGCGCGACGCCACGGGCGCGCCACTCGCCCCCGACGTCCCGGAGCGCGGCGGCCTGCTGCGCCGGCGCGGCGCGCACGGCCGGCTCCGCCCCGAGGTGGAGACGCTGCTGGCCGAGCCCGGCATGCCCGCCACGGTCGTCAGGCTGCTCCTCGACCAGCACTTCACCCCGGCCCTCGAACCCGCGATCCTCGCCGCCGCCGACCTCGACCTGACCACCCTGGAGGAGGCGGCGCTGCGGCTGGTCGCGGACCCCGCCGGGCCGCACCGCAGCCGTCCGGGCCGGCAACGGCACCCCGACTTCGCCGAGTCGGTGCTGCGCGCCTACGCGTACGCCTGCGCGATGTGCGGCTTCGACGGGGCGCTCGGCCGCAACCCGGTCGGGCTCGAGGCGGCGCACATCCGCTGGCACAGCCAGGACGGGCCCGACGAACTGTCGAACGCGCTCGCGCTCTGTTCGCTTCATCACACGCTCTTCGACCTCGGGGTGCTCGGCCTCACGGCGCAGCGGCGGATCCGGGTCTCCGCCCTCTATGTGGCGCGCGGACCGGCCGGGTTGGCGGTGGCCGACCTGGACGGCGAGCCGCTGACCGTGCCGCGGCGGGCCGACGAGGCTCCGGCCGAGCGGTTCGTGAAGTGGCATGACACACAGGTGTTCAAGCGCGGCCCGGCGCTCGCCGGCAGCTCCGGCCGGTAGTGCAAATGGCTACAATCCCGGAAAACCGCACCGGCCGTCACTCGGACGAGGGAAGCCCTGCGTGTAAGTTCGCGCCCAGCGCCCCCGTGGCACGAAGGGACGAGGAACGGTGATGAAGAAGCTCGCGCTGGCACTGACGAGCAGTGCGGCCCTGATGGTCACGCTGTCCGCCTGCGGTGACGACAGCGGTGCGCAGACCGACGAGTGGGCCAAGAACGTCTGCGACGAGGTCCAGCCCCAGGTGTCCCAGATCCAGGCGGCCAACGCGGCCATCACGGACGCCAGCGCGGGCGACCGCGCCCCGGCCGACGTCCAGGCGGCGGACTCCGCGGCGTTCCAGGACATCTCGGAGGCCTACGCCTCGCTCGCCGACGCCGTCGACGCCGCGGGCGACCCGCCGGTGGAGGAGGGCGCCCAGCTGCGCGAGGACGCGGTGTCCGAACTCCGCGCCATCTCCCAGTCGTACGCCGCCCTCCAGGAGACCGTCGACGGCCTCGACACCTCCGACCAGGCCGCGTTCGCCGAGGGCCTCCAAGGTGTCGCCGGCCAGCTCCAGGAGCTGGGCCAGAGCGGCGACGAGGCGCTCAACGAGCTCCAGTCCGGCGAACTCGGCCAGGCCATGGCCCGCCAGGAGGGCTGCCAGCGCCCCGCCGAGGTCCCGAGCGGCGGCTCGGACGAGTCCACCGACGGGGACGGCGGCGAGGGCGGCGAGGGACAGGACGAGAACGCCGACTCCGGCGAGGAGAACGCCGACTCGGCCGAGGACGCCGAGAACCAGAGCTCGGAGGACGGCAGCGACGAGCAGCCCGGCACCGAACTCGACGGCGCCGGCGGCTGACCCGCGGCCCGACCGACCCCCCGCGCGGACCGGCCCCCGGCGGCCGGTCCGCGCCACATCCGCACAATGGGTCCCGTGACCAACACCGGACTCCCCACCCCAGGGCCGGGCACCGCCCGCCTGCGGGAGGCACTGCTCGCGGCCTCCTTCACCGCCGACGGCCTCGCCGAACTCCTCGGCGCGCCCGCCCACGCCGCCCTCGCCCGCGGCGAGACCGTCCCCGCGCGGCGCGCCCTCCGCGGGGACGAAGGACCGCAGGCCACCCTCGTCCGGCTCTTCCTGCTCCAGGACGCCGTCCCGCGCGCCCGCGCCGCCGCCGCGCTCCCCGGGGCGGCCCTGGACGCGGCGCTCGGCGAAGGCTGGCTGGCGCTCGACGGCGACGAGCTGCGCGCGACGGTCGACGCGCGCCCCTACGCCGGTCCCGAGGGCCAGCACTGGTGGATCGTCTCCGACCTCGGCTGCGCCGTGGGCGGCGCCGCTGGCGCGGCCGGCCGCCGCCCCGACGTCGTCCTCGGCGTCGGCGGCGCCTCCGCCACCCTCGCCCAGCTGACCGTCCGCGAGCCCGTCGGCCGCGCCCTCGACCTCGGCACCGGCAGCGGCGTCCAGGCCCTGCACGCTGCCCAGCACGCCGGCCACGTCACCGCGACCGACGTCAATCCGCGCGCCCTGCGGATGACCGCCGCGACCCTCGCCCTCTCCGGCGCGCCGGCCGCCGCGCTCCGCCAGGGCTCGCTCTTCGAACCCGTGGACGACGAGCCGGGGTTCGCCCCCTTCGATCTCATCGTCTCCAACCCGCCCTTCGTCATCGCCCCGCCGACCGCCGGCGACGGCACCGCGCTCACCTACCGCGAGGGCGGGCTCGGCGGCGACGAACTCTGCCGACGCCTCGTCAAGCAGTCCGCCGCGCACCTCACCGAGGGCGGCTGGTGCCAGCTGCTCGCCAACTGGCAGCACGTCTCGGGCGAGGACTGGCGGGAACGGGTCGCCGCCTGGGTGCCGCCCGGCTGCGACGCCTGGATCGTGCAGCGCGAGCGGCAGGACGTCACCGAGTACGCCGAGCTGTGGCTGCGCGACGCCGGCGCGCACCGCGGCGACCCGGCCGGCTACGCCGCGGCCTACGACGCCTGGCTCGACGAGTTCGCGGCCCGCCGCACCGAGGCCGTCGGCTTCGGCTGGATCACCCTGCGCCACACCGGCACCACCGACCCCACCATCACCGTCGAGGACTGGCCACACAGCGTCGAACAGCCGCTGGGCACGAGCGTGCGCGCGCACTTCGAGCGGCAGGAGTTCCTTCGCGCCAATGACGACGCCGCCCTGCTCCGGCACCGCTACCTGCTCGCCGACGGCATCGTCCAGGAACAGCTCGGCAGCCCGGGCGCCGAGGACCCGGAGCACGTGGTGCTGCGGCAGCGGCACGGTATGCTCCGCGCCCGCGCCATGGACACCGTCGGCGCGGGATTCGCCGGCGGCTGTGACGGAACACTCGTCGCGGGCGCGATCGTGGACGCCATCGCCCATCTGCTCGGCGAAGACCCGGTCACGCTGCGTGCCGGGGCGGCCGACTGGCTGCGTCCCCTCGTTGAGCAGGGATTTCTCGTCCCCGAGCGGCCGTAGCCAGGTGGCGGACCACCCGCTGTCGGCCACGATCAGTGACGGATCGCGGCCCTCGTGACCGTTCGCGCGCGACCCGGTCGGTGCCTCCGGGCGGCGGGAATGGCTGATCTCGGGTTACCGTTCGAGATGCGTTGCGGGGTTTTCCCGTTTGACACGAAGCGGGGATGTACCGTCACACTCCGCACCGTCAGTACGTTCCCCGGGCAGGAGAGAAGAGCGAGAGTTGTCCCCGACCAGCGAGACCGCGAACGGCGGACGCCGACTTGTGATCGTCGAGTCGCCCGCGAAGGCGAAGACGATCAAGGGATACCTCGGCCCCGGCTATGTGGTCGAGGCGAGCGTCGGGCACATCCGCGACCTGCCGAGCGGCGCCGCCGAGGTGCCCGCCAAGTACAAGAGCGAGCCCTGGGCCCGTCTCGGGGTGAACGTCGACGAGGACTTCGAGCCGCTGTACGTCGTCAACAGCGACAAGCGTGACCAGGTCAGGAAGCTCAAGGAGCTGCTGGCCGACTCCGACGAGCTCTACCTCGCCACGGACGAGGACCGCGAGGGCGAGGCCATCGCCTGGCACCTCAAGGAGGTGCTCAAGCCCAAGGTCCCGGTGCGCCGCATGGTCTTCCACGAGATCACCAGGGACGCCATCAGGCAGGCCGTGAACAACCCGCGCGAGCTCAACCAGCTGCTCGTCGAGGCCCAGGAGACCCGCCGTATCCTCGACCGCCTCTACGGCTACGAGGTCTCGCCGGTGCTGTGGAAGAAGGTCATGCCGCGGCTCTCCGCCGGCCGCGTGCAGTCCGTCGCCACCCGCCTGGTGGTCGAGCGGGAGCGCGAGCGGATCGCGTTCCGCTCCGCCGAGTACTGGGACCTGACCGGCACCTTCGCCACCGTGCCGGGCGGCGACGCGTTCGACGCGCGGCTCGCCGCCGTCGACGGCCGCCGGGTGGCCCAGGGCCGCGACTTCGGGTCCGACGGCCAGCTGCGGAACCCCGGGCAGGTCGAGGCGTTGAGCGAGGAGACCGCGCGCGCCCTGGCGCGCGCGCTGGCGGACACCACGTTCGCCGTGCGCTCCGTCGAGTCCAAGCCCTACCGCCGCTCGCCCTACGCGCCGTTCCGCACCACCACGCTCCAGCAGGAGGCGTCGCGCAAGCTCGGCATGGGCGCCAAGGCGACCATGCAGGTCGCCCAGCGCCTCTACGAGAACGGCTTCATCACCTACATGCGGACGGACTCCACCACGCTGTCCGACACCGCCGTCAGAGCCGCCCGCGCCCAGGTCACCCAGCTCTACGGCGCCGACTACCTGCCGGACCGGCCGCGCGTCTACTCCAGCAAGGTCAAGAACGCCCAGGAGGCGCACGAGGCGATCCGCCCCTCGGGCGACCGGTTCCGCACCCCGGCCGAGACGGGCCTCAGCGGCGAGCAGTACCGGCTCTACGAGCTGATCTGGAAGCGCACCGTCGCCTCGCAGATGAAGGACGCCGTCGGCCACTCGGTCGTCGTGCGCGTCGGCGGCACCAGCGCGGACGGGCGGGACTGCGAGTTCAGCGCGACCGGCAAGGTGATCACCTTCCACGGCTTCCTCAAGGCGTACGTCGAGAGCGTGGACGACCCGGGCGCCGACGTCGACGACCGCGAGCGCCGGCTGCCGCAGGTCGCCGAGGGCGACCCGCTCGCCGCCCGCGCCATCACCCCGGACGGCCACGCCACCAAGCCGCCCGCCCGCTACACCGAGGCCACCCTCGTCAAGGAGCTCGAGGACCGCGAGATCGGCCGGCCCTCCACCTACGCCTCGATCATCGGCACCATCCTCGACCGGCACTACGTGTTCAAGAAGGGCACCGCGCTGGTCCCCTCCTTCCTCTCCTTCGCCGTCGTCAACCTGCTGGAACGACACTTCGGTCGCCTGGTCGACTACGACTTCACGGCCAAGATGGAGGACGACCTCGACCGCATCGCCACCGGCGACGCCGAGGCCGTGCCGTGGCTGCGCCGCTTCTACTTCGGCGAGAACGGCCAGGCCGGCGCCGCCGGGCTCGCCGCCGACGCGGGCAACGGCGACGGCGACCACCTCGGCGGCCTCAAGGAGCTGGTCACCGACCTGGGCGCGATCGACGCCCGGGAGATCTCGTCCTTCCCGGTGGGCGAGGGCATCGTGCTGCGCGTCGGCCGATACGGCCCCTACGTCGAGGCGCCGCCAGAGTCGGGCGCCGAGCCGGGCGAGCCTGGCAAGCGGTCCGACGTCCCCGAGGACCTGCCGCCCGACGAGCTGACCGTGGACCTCGCCAAGGAACTGCTCGCCAGGCCGAGCGGCGACTTCGAGCTGGGCACCGACCCCACCTCGGGTCACCCGATCGTGGCCAGGGACGGGCGCTACGGCCCCTACGTCACCGAGGTGCTGCCCGAGGACACCCCGAAGACCGGCAAGAACGCGGTGAAACCGCGCACCGCCTCGCTGCTGAAGTCGATGGCGCTCGACACCGTGACGCTGGACGACGCGCTGCGGCTGCTGTCGCTGCCGCGGGTGGTCGGCCTCGACCCCGAGTCCGGCGCCGAGATCACCGCGCAGAACGGGCGGTACGGCCCCTACCTGAAGAAGGGGACGGACTCCCGGTCGCTGGCCACCGAGGAGCAGCTCTTCACGGTCACACTCGAGGAGGCGCTGGCGCTCTACGCCCAGCCCAAGCAGCGTGGCCGGGCGGCGGCCAAGCCGCCGCTCAAGGAGCTGGGCGAGGACCCGGTGACGGGGCGTCCGGTGGTCGTCAAGGACGGCAGGTTCGGCCCGTACGTCACGGACGGCGAGACCAACGCGACGCTCCGGCGGGACGACGACCCGGAGACGATCACGGCCGAGCGCGGCTACGAGCTGCTGGCGGAGAAGCGGGCCAAGGGGCCGGCGAAGAAGACCGCCAAGAAGGCGCCGGCGAAGAAGACGGCCGCCAAGAAGACCGCCGCCACCAAGACGGCCGCCGCCAAGACCACGACCAAGAAGACCACCGCGAAGACCGCCGCGGCCAAGAAGTCGACGACGAAGAAGTCGGCGACGAAGAAGTCGGCGTCCGACCCGGATGCCTGAGCAGGTCTGGCGAAGTCCGCTTCGACCACACGGCGCCCCAAGGGGGCGCGGGGCGGTCCGCGTCGTGCGGCTCCGCCGCGTGGGCGCGACCAGCCACGACGGCGCCGCGGGTAACCAGCGGCCCGGCGCGGCTCTTCCAGCGGAGCGTGCAGGCTCCGTCAATTGTTCGGGTGGGTGCGCTTGCTGTCGGTGGTGAACGTTACGCTGGCCGAATGACGCGAGCAGAGCAACCACAGGTCGTCGACCCGGCCGACGGCGCCGCCGACGAGGCGCTCGCCACCGACTCACGCGAGCGCGCCAGGCGGGCGCTGCTCCAGGTTCCCGCGCTGCGCCGGCTCTGGGAGGCCCAGCTCAGCGGCGCCGCGGGCGACGCGCTGGCGCTGCTCGCCCTCGTCCTGCTCAGCGTGCAGGCCGCCCTGCACGTGCCGGAGGGCGGCGGCGAGCCGCTGTTCGGCGGCGAGTACCGGGGGGTCGCGCTCGCCGTCACCGTCGTGTTCGCCGTCCGGCTGGTCGCCACCGCGCTCGCCGGAGTCCTGCTCCTCGGCCCGATCGCCGGCCTGCTGTCGCCGGCCGGGCCGCTCGACCGGCGCTGGACGATGGTCGCCCTCGACGGCGTCCGCGCCGTCCTGCTGATCGTCGCGCCGCTCTGGATCGACTGGACGCCGGACAGCGCCTACGCCTACCTGCTGGCCACCGTCTTCCTGCTCGGCGTCGGCGAAAGCGCCTGGACCACCGCGCGGGACGGCGTCGCCCCCGCGCTGCTGCCCGCGCCGCCGCCCGAGGGCGCGGCCGTCCGCCCGCTGCCCGACCACCGCGAGGCGCTGCGCCGGCTCTGGCTGCGCGGCGGCTATCTGGCGCTGCCGACCGCGGCCGTCGCGCTGGTCGCCGCCTCGCTGGTGAGCAACCTGCTGGCCACCGCGCTCGACTGGTTCTCCACCCACCAGGCGGCGCTCGCCTCGTACGTCGCCGCCGGGTTCTTCGCCGCCGCCATCTCCGTGCTCATCACGATGGAGCTGCCCACCGCCGACGCGCGCCGGCCGCTCTCCCCGCTCGAGGGCCTGCGCCGGCCGGCCGCCGGCACCGCCCCCGACAAGGGCCGCACCGGCGCCATCCCGCTGCTGGTGCTCGGCTGCGCCTCGGTCGCGGCGGCCGTCGCGGCCGCCGTGGCGCTCGGCGCGCTGCGCGTCCTCGAGTTCGGCGGCGGCCCGGTCTCCTTCGGGCTGCTGGTGCTCGGCCTCACCGGTGGCGTGGCCGCCGGCGTGCGGCTCGCCCCGCTCACCGTGCCCGCGCTCTCCCGCCGGCGCCTCTTCGCGCTGACCCTGGCGCTGACCGGGCTCGGCCTGTTCGGCGTGGGCATGATCGCCGACCCGGCGACCGTGCTGTTCACGGCGCTCGCCACCGGCGTGGTCGCGGGCATCGCCGCCAACACCGGGCACGTGCTGCTCGACCAGGAGACCGAGGAGTTCCGCCGGTCCGAACTCACCCGCCACCTGAACGCGGTGGTGCGGGTCGCGATCGCGCTGGCCGCCGTCGCGGCGCCGCTGGCCGCCGGGCTGATCGGCCCGCACCGCGTCGAGCGCGGCGACTTCGTCATCCAGCACGGCGGCGCCGCCTTCACCCTGATGATCGTCGGCGCCCTGCTGCTGCCGGTCGCCGCCGTCGTGCTCGGCCGCACCGACGACCGGCGCGGCGTCCCGTTCCGCCGCGACCTGGCCGACGCGGTCCGGCGCAACGTCGAACCGCCCTCCGGCCAGGCCGAGTCCGGCTTCTTCATCGCCGTCGAGGGCGGGGACGGCGCGGGCAAGTCCACCCAGGTCGACAAGCTCGCCGAGTGGATCAGGGCCAAGGGCCACGAGGTGGTGGTCACCCGGGAGCCCGGCGCCACCCCGATCGGGCAGCGGCTCCGCTCCATCCTGCTCGACGTCTCGTCGGGCGGTCTCTCGCACCAGGCCGAGGCGCTGCTCTACGCGGCCGACCGCGCCGAGCACGTGGAGACCGTCATCCGCCCCGCGCTGGAGCGCGGCGCGGTGGTCATCACCGACCGCTACGTCGACTCGTCCGTCGCCTACCAGGGCGCCGGCCGCGACCTGTCGCCCACCGAGGTCGCCCGCATCTCGCGCTGGGCCACCGGCGGCCTCGTGCCGCACCTCACGGTCCTGCTCGACGTCTCCCCGGAAACCGCGCGGGAGCGCTTCACCGAGGCGCCCGACCGCCTGGAGTCCGAGTCCAGCGAGTTCCACCAGCGGGTGCGCGCCGGCTTCCTGGCGCTCGCCGCCGCCGACCCGGCCCGCTACCTGGTGGTCGACGCCGGCCAGGACCCGGAGTCCGTCACCACCGCGGCCCGCCACCGCCTCGACCAGATGCTGCCGCTCTCCGAGGCCGAGCTGCGCGCCCGCGAGGAGGCGCGGCGCAAGGCCGAGGAGGAGGCCCGCCGCCGCGCCGAGGAGGAGCGGCAGCGCAAGGAGGAGGAAGAGCGCCTGGAGCGCGAGCGCCAGGAGGAGCTCGCCCGGCTGCGCGCCGAGGAGGAGGAGCGCAAGCGCCGCGAGGACGAGGAGCGCCGGCTGGTCGAGGAGGCCAGGCGCGCCGAGGAGGTCAGGCGCCGCGAGGAGGACGCCCGTCGTCGTGCGGAGGAGGAACGCCGCCGCGCCGAGGAGGAGGCCAAGCGGCGGGCCGAGGAGGAGCGCCGCCTCCGCGAGGAGGAGGAGCGCCGCCGTCGGGCGGCCGAGGAGGAGGCCAGGCTGCGCGCCGAGGCCGAGGCCCGGCGGCTCGAGAAGCAGCGGAAGGCCGAGGAGGCCCTGCTGCGGGCCGAGGAGGAGGCCAGGCGCGCCTCCGACAACGCCGAGACGGTGCAACTGCCCCAGCCGCCGGCGCACCGCCCCGCCGCCCCCGCCGCCCCCGCCGGCCCCGACGAGGAGGACACGGCCGTCATCCCGCGCCCCGAGACGCCTGAGCCGCCGGCGTCCGCGCCGCGCGAGCGCGGCGACCGCGTCGAGCGCGGCGACGCCCTGGACGAGACGCGCCAGCTGCCCCAGCTCGGCCCCGACCGGCCGCGCCCGCGGCCGCAGTGGGCCGAGGAGACGCCGCTCGACGATCTGCCCACGCTGGCCGACGAGTTGCTCGGCCCGCACCGGGGTGAGGACGAGGGCGAGGGCCAGGACGACGACCGCCGCAAGCGGTAGCCGTCAGCCCCGCTCGCTCGCCGCGCCGCCGGTCTTCTCGGACTCTTCGGTCTCCTCGGCCGGCGGCTCGTCCGCGATCTGCTCGTCCGCCGGCCGCTCGTCCACCGGGCCGCCGCCCCGGCAGCTGGCGCTGCCGAGCGTCAGGTCGCCGTCGTCCGTCAGCTCCACGCGCAGCGCGTTGACGGTCAGCGACCCGTCCTCGGCGGCGCGCTGCTCGTTGAGCACCACCTGGCCGAGGCCGTCCGGCAGCCGCACGGTGGTGTTGGCCGTCGGCGCCTCGTCGAACGTCAGGGTGCCGCGGCCCGGCAGGCTGAGGCTGGCATCGGTGAGGGACACGGTGCCGGCCGGTTCCGCGTCGGGCGCCGCCGAGCAGTCCGCCCTCACCGCCCCGGTGGTGAGCGTCCCGACGTCCGGGCCCAGGTCCAGGGCCAGCTCCGCTACCCCGCCCTGGGCCGCGGCCGCGCCGGTGGTGTCGTTCCCGGTGACGCTCGCCTCCGCGCCGAGCGCCGTGCCCGACGCGGTGGACGCCCCGTCCACGGACTCGGTGTCGGCGGCGCCCACGTCGACCGCCTCCACGGCGTCCCGCAGCGGACCCTCCGGATAGCTGGCCCGCGCCTCCTCGACGTCGACCCCGCCCAGGCTCGACGAGAGCCCGAGGGCCGAACTCGCCCCCGGCACGATCCCGTCGGCCGGCCCGGCCGCCGCCGTCGTCGTCGTCGACCAGGCCGCCAACAGCAGCGCGGCGACGGCGGTCGTCGCATAACCCCACGAACGTCCCAGCGAAATGCGCATCATGCGTAAAACATCACACGCCCCCATCCGGCTCGCCGCCTCCTGACGCCGCGTCGCCGCCCCGGGCCTTCCCCCTCCGCGCGAAATCCTCCGAACGGCGGCGCTGTCGGTGCCGTGCCGCAGAATGGTGGTCGTCGCCGCACGGCGACGAGGCACCGGTGGAGAGGAGCGTGCGATGCCGGTCTGGGACGATCTGGTCGGCCAGGAGCGGGTGGCGGCGCAGCTTGCCGCCGCCGCGCGAGACGCGGACGCGTTCGTCACCGCCGTCGGGCGCGGCGAGGAGCCCCGGCTCGCCGGCTCGGCCATGACACACGCCTGGCTCTTCACCGGCCCGCCGGGCTCCGGCCGGGCCGAGGCCGCCCGCGCCTTCGCCGCCGCCCTCCAGTGCGTCAGCCCCGACCGGGCGCTCGGCGGCCAGCCGGGCTGCGGCTTCTGCGACGGCTGCCACACCGCCCTGATCGGCACCCACGCCGACGTCGAGGCGATCCGCACCGACCTGCTCACCATCGGCGTCAAGGAGACCAGGGCGCTGGTCCGCCGCGCGCAGCTGTCGCCCGCCTCCGGGCGCTGGCAGGTGATCGTCCTTGAGGACGCCGACCGGCTCACCGAGGGCGCGGGCAACGTGCTGCTCAAGGCCGTCGAGGAGCCCGCCCCGCGCACCGTCTGGCTGCTCTGCGCGCCCTCCATCGAGGACGTGCTGCCCACCATCCGCTCCCGCTGCCGCCAGCTCTCGCTGCGCACCCCGCCCGTCGCCGCCGTCGCCGACCTGCTGATCCGGCGCGACGGCGTCGAGCCCGAGGTCGCCAGGGCCGCCGCCCAGGCCACCCAGGGCCACGTCGACCGGGCCCGCCGGCTCGCCACCGACGAGCGGGCCCGCACCCGCCGGCTCGCCGTCCTCCGGCTGCCCGAGCGCGTCGGGGACGTCGGCGGCTGCCTGCGCGCCGCCCAGGAGCTGGTCGACGCGGCCGCCGAGGACGCCAAGCAGCTCGCCGAGGAGCTCGACGAGAAGGAGACCGAGGAACTGCGCGCCGCCCTGGGCGCCGCCGACGGCAAGCGGCTGCCGCGCGGCACCGCGGGCGCCATGAAGGACCTCGAGGACCGGCAGAAGCGCCGCGCCACCCGCACCCAGCGGGACGCGCTGGATCTCGCCCTCACCGACCTCACCGGCTTCTACCGCGACGTGCTCGCCCGGCAGTTCGGCTCCGGCATCGCCCACGCCGGCGGCGAGAGCGCCGTCGCCGTCGAGCGGGTCGCCACGGCCTCCCGCCCCGAGCAGACGCTGCGCCGGATGGAGGCCATCCTGGAGTGCCGCGAGGCCCTCGACCGGAACGTGGCGCCGCTGCTCGCCGTCGAGGCGATGACCATGGCCCTGCGCTGAGCGGCTACGCTCCTGGGGGAAGTCGCACCACGGACAACGGGGGAATGATGCGCGCACCACGCAAAACGGTTCTGACGCTCTGCGTCGCCACCGCCCTGCTGGCCACCGCCTGCTCGTCGCGGGCGGGTCTCGACGCGCTCGACCCCTCGCCCTCCGAGGCCGGCGGCTCCACGGAGCCCCCGCCGGACGCCCCGGCCCTCGAACCGCTGCCCGAGGAGATCCCGGGTGAGCTCCAGTCGTACTACGACCAGGAGTTGGCCTGGTCCGCCTGCGGCGGGGGCTACGAGTGCGCCACCCTGACCGTCCCGCTGGACTACGAGAACCCGGGCGGCGGCGACCTGGAGCTGCGGGTCACCCGCTCCGAGGCCACCAACCCGGGCCAGCGGATCGGCGCCCTCATGATGAACCCGGGCGGCCCAGGCGCCTCCGCGGTCGACTTCGTCCAGAGCTCCGCCGAGTACATCTTCCCGTCCGAGGTCCTGGCCCGCTACGACATGGTCGGCATCGACCCGCGCGGCACCGGCGGCAGCCAGCCCATCGAGTGCCTGAACGGCGCGGCGATGGACGAGTACACGATGACCGACCGCACCCCGGACGACGAGGCCGAACAGGACGAACTCCTCGCCGCCTTCGAAGAGTTCGCCACCGCCTGCGCGGAGAACTCGGGGGCCGACCTGCTGTCGCACATCTCCACCGTCGAAACCGCCCGCGACATGGACGTGTACCGCTCCGTCCTCGGCGACGACCAGCTCCACTACCTCGGCTTCTCCTATGGCACCAAGCTCGGCGCCGTCTACGCCGGCCTCTTTCCGCAGCGCGTCGGCCGGCTCGTGCTGGACGCCGCGATGGACCCGCGGCTGCCCACTCTCTACACCGACCGCGAGCAGTCCGGCGGCTTCGAGACCGCGTTCCGCTCGTTCGCCGAGGACTGCACCGCGTCCTTCCCCCAATGCGCGCTGGGCACCGAGGGCGCGGACGACGCGTCGGCCCGCCTCAGCGCCTTCTTCGAGCAGGTCGACGCCGAACCGCTGCCGACCGGCACCGACCGCCCGCTGACGGAGTCGTTGGCCACCACCGGCGTGGCCAACGCCCTGTACGCCGAGTTCCTCTGGCCCGACCTCCGCGCGGCCCTCTCCGCCGCCATGAACGACGGCCAGGGCGCCGAACTGCTCGCCCTCGCCGACGACTACAACGAACGCGGCCCCGACGGCACCTACGGCAGCTCGAACTTCGCCTTCCCCGCCATCAGCTGCCTTGACAGCCCGGCCGGCAACGCGGACGTGGCCGAGCTCGAGTCCAACCTCGGCTCCTTCGAGGACGCCTCACCCACCTTCGGCCGCGACTTCGCCTGGGCCACCCTGCTCTGCGCCGCCTGGCCCGTCGAGCCCACCGGCCACCCCGTCAGCATCGCCGCCGAAGGCGCCGCCGACATCCTGGTCGTCGGCACCCTCCGCGACCCAGCCACCCCCTACGCCTGGGCCGAGGGCCTGGCCGACCAGCTCTCCTCCGGCATCCTCCTCAGCTACGACGGCGACGGCCACGGCGCCTACGGCGGCAACAGCCCCTGCGTCGACAACGCCGTCAACGCCTACCTGCTGCAGAACACCAGCCCGGAGGACGGAACCACCTGTTCCTGACTGCGATCATGTACACATGCCGTGCATCCGCTTCCGGACCGCCATATCGGCGAGATCCATGGGGGACCCCCTGCCCCCCGAGGTGATCGAGCATGAGCTCGACACCCACCTGACCAGCTGCTTAGACTGCCGCCGCTGGGCCAAACACCTGCGCGCCCTGCGCGAAGCGACCGACGACCTCCTCCGCCGAAGGCGTTCGGGCGCACCCCCCAAACCTGTGTAGACTAACCAGCGCTGTACCCCCAACGGGGGTCCCCAGCGCCCCGCCGCCTTAGCTCAGTCGGCCAGAGCGACGCACTCGTAATGCGTAGGTCGAGGGTTCGATTCCCTCAGGCGGCTCATCCGAGAACCCCAGGTCAGAATGCACTGACCTGGGGTTCTCTGTGTCAGCGGATACGGCGGCGCCGCCGCGCCCGCTCTGCTCGTGTCTCCCCGGTCTCAGTTCTGGTCTCAGACGTGGCCCGGGGTGGTGGGAGGAACGCGTCGCCCATGCGCCGCATCGCCTCCTTCGAGAGTTCGGATCGTCCCTTCACGTACCGCCGGGTCTGGCTGATCTGGGTGTGCCGAAGGATCTCCATGATCGTGGGCATGTCGACGCCCAGCTCGTTCAGGATGGTGCCGGCGGTGTGCCGGCTCCCGTCGTAGAGGCGGCGGTCGGTGATGCCCGCCTCGCTCAGCAACTCCTTGAACTCCTCCCAGTCCGCCCGGGGGTCGAGGGGACGGCCGTCGGGCCGGGTGAACACCGCGTCGTGCTCCTCCCACAGCTCCCCGGCCGCCGTGTGCGCTTCCTGTTGGGCGGCGCGGTGGGCGATCAGGTGGGGGATGAACGGCGGCGGGATCGGCACCGGCTCTCGGCTCTTCTTCGTCTTGGGGCGCGTGAATACGAGTCCGCCAGCCTTGCGTTCCGGGCAGACGCTCGCGTGGCGCGTGCAGTCCTTCGAGCAGGGCGCCGGGCAGCCGCGGGTGTAGTGCCGGTGCGTTGCGCAGGGATCGGGGCAGGGCGCGAAGCGGTGCAGCCGGGTGCCGCAGGCGTGCGGGTCGGCACAGCCGTGCCGCCATTTGAGCCGCTGCAGCTGCCAGCGGGGGTGGAACAGCTCCGCTTCGAGGTCCACGTACTTCCAGCGCAGACCGAGGACTTCGCCCTGACGGAAGCCCATGCCCACCCCGACGACCCAACGCAGGAACGTCGGGCGCTTCGTCGCCGCCAGCAGGAACGCTTTCGCCTGGGCGATGGTGAAGGGGTTCGCCTCGGTCTCGTCAACAGACGGCGGATCCACCAGCGTCGCCACGTTCTCCGAGATGATCCGGCGCCGATGCGCGATCTTGAGGGCCCTCGACAGAATGCGGTGGACCTTCAACACGTGGGAGGGCGCGTGCCCCTCCTCCAACATGTCGGCGTACAGCCGCTCCAGGTGCTCCGGGGCGAGTTTGTCCAGTCGGTGCTGGCCCACGCCCGGGATGATGTCGTTGCGCGTCTTCGACCAGTAGTCGTCCAGCGAGCGCGGCTTGAGCTTCAGGCTCGCGATCGTGGTCAGGTAGGTCTCCATCCACTGAGCCACGGTCGGCTTCCGCCCGGCTTTCGGGGCGCGGCCTTCATCCCTCAGCTGTTCCAGTTCCTTGACCTTGCGCTTGATCTCCGGCTCGGTCTTGGCCGAGCGGTGCCGGCGGTCGGGGCTCCCGTCGTTCTTCACACCCATCGTGACGCGTCCGTGCCACCGACCGTCTTTGCCGAGGTAGATGGACGATTCCATGTTCGGCTTGCGAGAACTCACGTGCTTCTCCATGCAGGAGGCACCCCCGGCAGTGCCGGGGGTGCCTCGGTGTACTCGACTCAGTGGCTTTGCGGTGTCAGGTTCGCGACGTACGTCTCCAGCGCGCTGCGCCGGATACGACGACAGCGGGTGCTCAACTCGACGAACTCCAGCTCTCCAGCCGCCATGAGCTCGTAGACCATCGATCGGCCGATGGCGAGCACTTTCGCGGCTTCCTCCGGTCGGTAGAGAAGCCGGTCGGCAGGCGCAGCGATTACTGCGGACATCCGAGTTGTCTCCTCGGTAGCTCCAAAGGGGCGACGCCCCTCCCTCTGGAATCCGCTACAGCCGCTACGCCGCTACATCGCAGGTCAGGGACCTGGTTTCTGTAGCGGATGGCTGGGGTGTAGCGGATTGGTTCCGCTACACGCGCCGCTGGCCGGTGTGGCGGTTGCGGCGCGTGTAGCGGGGGTGTAGCGCGCGGTGGGTGGCTTGTCCGCTACGGCTTAGGCGCTGGTCAGCAGCCGTTCTGCGGCTGGTGTAGCGGGTGTAGCGGAGTTCTCCGGGGGTGGGGGGCAGTACCGGCTCCACGCGTCGTGCAAGTCGGTCGCAAGGTAGCCCTTGATGACCCCCGAGCCGGTGCGAATGTTCCGCGCGGCGATGGGCTTGTTGTCGGCGGTGACGTACTCGCGCAGAAGGCGGGAGAGGCGGCGGGCGTTGAGCGGTTGCCCGTCGAAGTCTCCCCAGGGGGCGTCGTCCATGGCGTTGAGGCGTTCGAGGATGACGGCGGTGGGCATGCGGTCGGCGCCGCAGAACACCGCGTCGCGCAGGTCGGTCAGCAGCCGGACGCCCAGGGATGCGCGGTCGTCGTCGACGACGGCGTTCACGAGGTCGACGCAGGCGGCGCGGGCCCGTTCGGGCCAGTCGCCGCCGGCCGCGTCGGCGACCGCGAGCAGCGGTTCCCACACGTCGGCCGGGCGGTCCGTGATGCCCTCCGGCATGGTCGGCCAGGCGCCTTCCACCTGCTCACGGACACTGGCGGCCCACTGGGAGAGCCGATCCCGCAGGGAGTTGCCCTCCGGTTCATGGATCCGGGTGCGGTAGGGCTCGACCTTCTCGGTGCGGGCCCGGCGACGCATGCGGATGATGACCGACCGCGCCTTGATGGTGTCGGGCAGATGCCCAAGCCCGGCCACGGCCACCGCGCAGTAGGACGGGAAGGCCACGACCGACTGCGACCCGCCGTCGCCCACGCAGCGGTAGGAGACGCCCGAGCGACGATGCCCCGCGTTGATCAGGCCCCGCAGTTCCTCGTGATCCTTGGCCTTGGGGCCGAAGATCGTGTCAATCTCGTCGAAGAGCACGACCGGCCGCCCGTCCTGATCGGCGACGGCCCTAAAGAGCGCCGGAGGCGAGGCGTTGACCGCGTGCATGGGACGCGGCACCAGCGTGCTGGTCACCTCCATCGCGCGCGTCTTCCCGCTCCCGGGCTCGGGGCTGAGGAAGGCGAGGCGGGGCGTGGAGTCGAAGCAGTCGAGCAGGTGCGTATGGGCGTCCCACAGCACCACGGCGACGTAAGCGGCCTCGGACGGGAAGGCGTTGAACCGGCGGTGGAACCGCTCGACCTCTTCGAGCAGCGCGGCGCCGTTCTCGGGCGTCGTGGTCATGCGACGTTCCTTCCGGTGGCACTGGCGAGGCCGTTGGTCACGGCGCGGGTGGCGTAGGGCTCGGGGACACCCACCTCGACGGCGGCGGCGATCAGGTCGGCCGCGATCGCGTCGAGTCCGCAGGGGCCGGGGCACTCGGTGTGCAGGGCGGCGAGGAACCGCGCGACGCCGAACGCCTGCGATCCAGCGCCCTGTTCGGTGCGGGCCCGGATCATGGCCAGGCCCTTGTCGAGGCCGGTGCGGACGTAGCGCTCGGTGTGGCGGCATCCGGTGGCCACGGACCGATCCCACGCGGCGCGCGCCGGGTTGGAAGAGACCACCCGGCGCGGCGGGGTGGCCTCTTCTCGAACGAGCAGCCCGCGGACGGCGTCGGGCAGGGGCGTCATCGTGCCGGTGCCGGGTCCGAGCCAGCGGGCGTAGGCCATGGCGGACTTGATGTCGACCCCGGGCCGCACCGAGTTGGCCGATGTGGTGGTGCCTCGGTAGATCCAGTGCTCGCCGCGTGAGGTGGTCACGGTGCGGGTGGGCGGGAGGGTGGTGCGGGCCCAGTCGACGGCGGCCGGGTCGTCGAGGTCGACGACGGTGACGGTGGCCCCGGCGGGGTGGTAGGCGACGGCCGCGGCCTGGCGCCAGGCCGCCGACCACTCCCGCGAGGCGAGCACGGCCGGGTTCGCGGTGGCGGCGGCCCAGCCGTGGCACGGCCGGGGGCAGTGGCAGGGGCCCGGGGTCTTCATGGTGGGGCGTCCGCCGCACCGGTTCTTGGCGCAGGCGAGGCAGTTCCCGACCGGCGCCTTGCCACCCCGGAGGGGGAGCAGGGGCAGCACCGGCACCCCGGCCGCGGCCAGTTCGAGCGCGGTGTTGAGGTGGTTGTCGCGGGTTGGCGGGAAGGTCGGCGCCGGTTGGCGCGCATGCGTCATGATGGTGGGTGTCCTGTTCTCTCGACGTGAACGGGCGGTCCCGGGGCGGCGGGCTGCATGTGGTGTGGAGCCGCCGCCCCGGGCGTGATCAGAACGGCGGCTTGTCGTCGTACGACGTGGAACCGCCCCCGGACGGGGCGGCGGTGTTCCAGGGGTCGTTGGACGAGGCGGCGGGCCGCTGGGTGTTCTTGGTGCGCTGGACGGTGGCGGTGGCGAACCGCAGCGACGGCCCGATGTCGTCCACCTCCAACGAGAGCATCGAGCGGTTCTCGCCCTGCTCGTTCTGCCAGTTGTGCTGACGCAGGCGGCCGGTGACCACCACGCGGGTCCCCTTCGCGAGGGAGCCGGCGGCGTTCTCGGCCAGGTCACGCCAGGCCGTGCAGCGCATGAACATCGCGGTCCCGTCCTTCCACTGCCCGGACGCCTTGTCGTAGGCACGGGGCGTGGAGGCGACGGTGAAGCGCAGCAGCGCCGCACCGGACGGGGTGTAGCGCAGTTCCGGGTCGTCGGTCAGGTTGCCGACCACGGTCATCGGGGTCTCTCCGGCAGACATCAGTGGGTTTCCTCTCCTGGGGTGAGTTCGCGGAGCGTGCGCCACGCGCCGCGGATGTAGTGGGTGATGGTGACGCGAGCGCCTTCCGCCACCCGGTGATGGGCGTGGCGGCGTGCCTGGGCGCGGTCTTGGGTGTGGAACGGCTGGCCGGTGGTGCCGTCAGGCCAGACCGTGAGGACCTGGTATCGGCTGCCGTTGTGCGTACGGTCGCCGCCCGAAGCGGCCCGGCGGTGCGAGGGGCGCGGCCTCCAGTAGCTCACGCGCGGAGTTCCTCCTGTCAGCGGTGGTTGACGGTGCCGTTGGCCTTGCCGAACAGCCCGTGCGCGTGGATGTTCTGGGTGATGTGGGTGGTGGGCTTCTGCTGCTCGGCATCGGCGGCGGCGGAGGGCTCGGTGCGGCTGAACGCGGCGCGCAGGAGCATCAGGGCAGCACTGATGGATCCGGCGCCGATGGCCAGGGCGATGGCGGCGGTCATGAGTCCTCCCGAGGCGGACGCGATCAGGCCGGAGCCGTAGCCGATGCCGGCGGTGGCCGCACCGAGCCCGCCGCCGCCGGCCGCCATCACGAGCGCGGTGTCCTTCGCTCGCCCCGATGCGCGGGTCTCGACCGGCGCGGCGGGGGCCGGGGCGGGGGTGTGTTGTTGGGCGAGCGCGAGCAGTAGGGCGGCCTGCTGCGGGGTGAGCGCCTGCCCGGTGGCGGGGTGGATGAGGGCCGCGTGGTGGGCCGTCGTGGGCGGGGTGTCGTCGCGGTAGAGGGTGATGTCGGGCGGGTTCGTCGCGCGGTTCATGGGGTTCTCCAGCCTGTTGTGTGGCCTGTAGCGCGATCTGTCTGTCGCCTGTCGTCTGTTGCCTGTCTGTAGCCTGTTGTGCCGCAGGTCAGAGGGGGATTTTCGGCGTTCGGCGACAGGCGGGCCCCGCCCGTGCCGGAGGGCTACAGGCGGGGCTTCAGGCCGCTGTCGGTCACTCCTGGGTGGGGTTGTCGGGGGTGCGCTGGCGGTGGACGTAGCGGGTCTTGCTGCCGCTGCCGACGCGTACGATCTCCCCGGTCTCGACCCACGCCTTGAGCCAGCCGTGGATGGTCGGCCGGGTGGTGCCGAACTTGGGCTTCAGCTCCCGCTCCAACGCGGACGCGCCGGTTCCTTGCGGCCCGGCGGCGAACAGCAGCGCCATCGCCGCCTGGCGGGCGTCGGACTGTTCGGACTGGGCGGTGTGCCGGTCGTGGTCGCTGACCCAGGCGCTCGGGTCGGACCAGTCGGTGTCGTCGTCCGCGCCGTCGTCGCTCTCGTTCCCGTCGGTGCGGGAGTCGGCGGCGGGGGCGTTGAACATGGCCTCCAGCTCGCTCACGGTCATGTTCGGTACGTCGGGGCGGCGGGGCTGGTCCCATGAGGCGGTGGCCTTCCACTCCCGCACCGGCCGCGCCCCCTCACCACCGCCGGCCGCGGTGGCGGCTTCGACGTGTTGACCCCAGAGGTGGCCGCAGCGCTCCAACGTCCATCGGTCGCGGTAGTCGCTGCCCGCGGCGTCGAGGGACGGAGCGTCCAGGGTGGGGCGGCGGGTGGCCGTGGCCGCGCACACGGCTTCGATCCCGCTGGGGGTGATCCGCTCCTGGCGGCCCTTCTCGGGCCCCTTGCCGTCCGTGCCGACGAGCAGGGAGCCGGGCCCGTCGAACGACTCCTCGACGCTGAGCGCGCGCCAGCCGAAGAAGTGCCCCAACTCGCTGTCCTCGGTGGCTCCCGTGCAGACCCGGTTGGACGCCATCTTGCGGACCATCGGGTCGGGCAACACGTCCTGCGTGACCCGCAGCGCGGACATCACGGCGCGAATCGCCATGGCGCGGGCGATCCGGATGACCTCGGAGACACCGGCCACGACCTGGCGTGCCTCGCGGGTGGCGGAGACCTCCGCGCCCTCATCCACCAGGATCACGATCTCCGGCAGCGTCGGACCGACCGGGAGCTTGTCGTCGTCCTCGGCCCGCATGTGTTCCTGGTAGGCGACCTTGCGGGCCTTGGCGATCCGCACCGCCGCCCGCAGCATCCGGGCCGCCTCCTTCGGAGTCGAGGCCACCCAGTCGACCCCCGGGGCGGGGATGTCCGCGCCCGACCACCGCGAACCCTCGGCACCGGTCTGCGCCTCGCGCCAGGCGTGCAGCCACGGAAGGGCCAGGCTGCCGCCGTTGAGGTCGATCACCCACACCAGCACGTCGTTGCACTGGTTCAGGCGGGCGATGAGGGTGTGTAGCCAGTTCGTCTTGCCGCTGCCGGTGGTGCCGGCCACGATCGTGGACGCTTGCCGCAGGTCGAGTTCCGCCCGCCCGCCGTCGCTGAGGAGCGCGAGCGGGAGCGGGTTGTTGACGGTGGTGACCTCCGCCATCTCCTCGATGGGGAAGGGGAGTTCCTGCCCCGCGAGGCTCTTGGTGGTGACCTTGATCAGCACCAGGCGGCGGGACATCCCCTCGCTCACGGCCACCCCGCAGCCGTTCGGCAGGTCGAGGTCGGCGGCCAGGGCTCCGGTGCGGTCGGCGATCGCCTTGCGGGTCACGCCGCCAGCGGGAAGCTTGATTTCGAGGGTGTAGCCCATGCCGGTGGACCAGTGCTCGATGCCGATGACCTCCACGCCCTCGATGTGGCAGACGCGGGCGATCCGATCGATCCAGTCGGCGGCCATCTGCCGGCGGGTGCCGATCGCCAGCAGCGTGGCGCGGCGGGACTGCTCTGTCACCTCGTGCCCGCCGACACCGGCCGCCAGCGTCCCGGCGAGGGTGCCGCCGACCGCGAGCACTCCGAGCGCGGTCAGCGAGGTCGGGCCGTCGCCCGCGAGGGCCCATGAGGACCAGGTGCCGGCGGCCAGGCAGCAGGCGCCCCGGAACGCGACCGTGGCGCGGGTCAACCGGCGCCGGATGCCGGTGACGGTGGTACCGAGCGCCCCGGCCGCACCGGCCGCCAACGCCCACCCGGCGGGCATGCCCGCGGCGGACGCCAGGGCGGTGGTGGTGAAGACGCCGGTGGTGGCGTTGATGGTGCCGGACACCACGCCGTGCCCGGCCGACCAGTCCACCCGAGGATCGTTCTTGTTGCTGGTCAAGACGCTGTGTCCCTTCCCGGGGAAGGCCACGACCCCCACCCCGGCAGGCGCGGGTGTGGGGGTCGCGGCGGTGTGGTTGGTGGGGTGGTTCAGACGTTCCACTTGCGCTCGGAGTCGACCCCGTTGCGCGGGTTCTCGCTCCGCTCGATGTCCTGCGCATGCACCCGCCGGTAGACGACGGGAACCTCGTCGAGGGCGGCGACGACACGGTTCATCGCGCGGAAGCCCTCGCCGATCTCCTCGACCACGCGCGGGTCGACCGGGAGCCGGTCGCGGGAGATCTCCGCGAGCACGCGCAGGGTCTCCTGCACCGTGCTGAAGGCGGTGGGAAGATCGTCGATCAGGGCCTGGAACTGGCTCATGTGCTCGGGGTCGAAGGTGGACGCGGCCTGCAACATCACGTCGGCCGCGTCCGACAGCCTCGTGAACGTCGTGTTCGTCTCGGACACGCTGGAGTCCTTCCTGGTGTTGGCCTTGCCGAGATCCACCCGCACCGCCCGGCCACCGGTACCGACCGGCGCCTTGGACCGCTGCCGGCGGTGGGGGTCGTTGACCGTGCCGGCGGGCACCGGCACCTCACGCGGCGTCTCCTCTCCGCGGATCGCCGCGTCCCGACGCTCACGAGCAGCGCGCGCACGGCCCGCCGCGCGGGCCCACACCGTGCGCATGTGGTGCCACGCCTTGCCGGGATGCCGCCAGTTCCACACCCCGGACAGCACGCCGACCGTGCCGGCCGCCAGCGCGGCGACGCCCATCCGCACCCGATGCCGAGCCGCCGACCGCCGCAGCGCGCGCTTCCGCAGGTCGACCGGCTTCTTGGGCTTGGCCAGCGGCTCGCCCGTCCTCGGGTCCAGACCGGCCGCCTTGCGTGCCTTGACCTGGCCCTTCGCGATCCGATCGGCCGCCCGCCGCTGGGCATTCGCCGACCACACCGGCGCCCGCGAGGTGTACCGGTCGACGGCCGCGTGACCCGCGCGAGAGAAGAGGCCACCCCCGCGCGGCTTGCTCGTTCGACGCTCGCGACGCGGCGGGGTGGCCTCTTTGGACAACGACACCCCGCCGCCGCCCGGCGAACGGCCCGGCCGCTCGACCGGCCGCGACGACGAGCCGCCGCCCGAACGGCCGCGGCCGGCGGGGGTGTTCCTGCTGCTCGAACTCGGAGAGCCAGAGGTACCGGTGCTGCGGCGGCCAGCGGCACGCGCCGCCGCCCCCAACACCCCGCCGCCGCTGCTCGGGGCGGCGTGCCGACCAGAGGTGCGGGTCGGCCGCGGCGGGGCGGTCGTGCCGAACGTCGTGTTCTGCGAGCGGGGTTGAGTCGGTGCCTGGCGGCGGCCGGGCAGCCACCCCACCGTGCCGGTCTGGCCGTGCCAGCGGCGGTCGCGACGGTTGCGGGCCGCGCGGCGGACCACCGCAGCACCCGCTATCGCCCCGGCGGCGACACCGGCCGCCGCCAGGCCGACCGGCCCGCCGACCGACAGCGCGCCAGCCGAGACCATGCCGAGCGTGTTCGCCCCCGCCGCGACCAGCGGCCGGCCGGGCAACGACCCCGCCACCGCGGCGGGGGTCGGGGGTGTGGCCGAATCAGGTGGGGGCGAGACCGCCTCGACCACCACCTGAGTGGTCGTATCCGTCATGCTGAAGTCCTCCAACAGGCTGAGTGGTTGGGGACCGGCACGGCCCGCGTGCCGCCAAGCCGAGCGGGCCGTGCCGGGGAGAAGAAAAGGTGCACCAGGCGCCGTCGCGGCGTCCCGGCCAGTTAGAGATCGAACAGCCCGCCCTGATCCGCGACGGGCGCCGTCGCAGCGGCCTTGCGGGCGCCGCGGCGGGCGTTGTCGTGGCAGTCCGGGCACCACGCCCGGAGCTGGGAGCGCTCGGCTCGCGCGGCGGCCAGACCGGTGAGGGTGGGGTCGGCGGGGGCGGCGATCAGCCGCACGGGGCCCCGGTGCTTGCTCGCGTGCTGGTCGTGCTCACGCGGGCACCGCCCCTGCCCCTTCTTGTGATCGTTGCCGCACTCACCCCGGCACTGGCACCGGTACCCCGCCGCCCGCATGACCGGGTGCCAGAGGTCGGCGTAGGCGATCGGCTCGCTCACGCCGCCTCCCGGCTGGTCTCGCGCGGGGTGGCGCGGTCGAGGAGGTGGGTGATGGCGGTGGCTCCCTGCTGCGGGACGACGCCGTTGCCCAGCGCCTTGAGCTGCTGGTTACGGCTCAGGCCGGGCACGTCGGTGACGTGGCCCTCGTCGAGGCCCATCAGCCACTCGACGAAGCGAGGGCTCAGGCGGGGGCGTCCGCCACGTCCGGGCTCAGTGGCAGCGGGAGCTGGCCGACCGAGGACGGCCTCCCAGCGGTGGACGGCGGCGGCGTAACGGCCCCAGTCCAGAACGCGTCCAGCAGCGTGCTCCCGGCCGCGTTCGTGGTCGGCTTCGGGTCCCGCCGGTTCGCTGTTCGGTTCCGGGTACCCCGGGAGTCCGCCACCGTCGGTGTGGGCAGCAACCGCGCTACCGCGGAGGGCAGCATCAAGTCCCCCGAGGAGCCGCGCTGGTTGGGGCCGCCCTTGCTGCCGTCCGTCGCCTGGGGCGTCGGCAGCAGGGCTTCCTCCAAACCGTCCTTCCCGCCGCGCTTCCAATCCCGGGCCCGCGGTGTCGGCAGGCCAGGCGAGGATCCACAGGCGCTCGCGGCGATGGGGAGCGCCGACATCCGACGCGCGGAGAGTGCGCCACTCCGCATCGAACCCGAGGCGGGCAAGATCGGAGAGCACTGCGTCGAATCCCCGTCGAAGGTGCCCTGAGACGTTCTCAAAGACCGCGAGCTTGGGTCGTAGAACGCCAAGGGCGGTGGCGATGTGCGGCCAGATGTGCCGGTCATCGGCGGTTCCCTTCCTCAAGCCCGCGTCGCTGAACGGCTGGCACGGATACCCGCCCACCGCCACGTCGACCGGCGGAACCTCCGTCCAGTCCACGCTGGTGATGTCGCCCAGGTTCGGCACCTCGGGCCAGTGGTGCGCCAGGATCGCCGCCGCGCCCGGGTCGGGGTCGGCCACCCACACCATCTCGCCGCCGAACACCTCGGTCACGGCCATGTCCAACCCGCCGTAACCACTGCACACCGAGCCGACTCGCAGGCCGGTCACGTCGGCACCCCTGCCTCGGGGTGTTCGTCGCGGGTGGTGCCGACGACTTCGCGGCGCAGAGCGGTGGCGTCCCGCCGGGTCAGACCCAGTTCCACGCGGAGCGTGTCGATGGTCACCGGGCGTCCGGTGTCCTTGACGTGCTGGCGGTTCAGGCGCCGGGCGGCCTGTCGAAGCTGCCCCGGGGTAGGGGTGTCGCTGGGGTGGTCCCTCTCGCGGTCATCCGCATGACCATCCTGGTGACCGGGCTCGGGCGCCTCGGGAATCGTGACCGTGACCGCCTTCCGGGCCGGTGGCGCGGCGGCCACCGTGAGCGCGGGGGCGGTCATCTCGGTGACCGGCGGCATGACCGCCGGGATGACCGCCGGCAGGACCGGATCGGACGGGGCGGGCTCAACCGCTACGTCCTCCGGTTCGGCCGGGGCCGGCTGAGGCGGTGCGGTGAACATGGCGGCCAGAGCGGAGTCGGCACCCGACTGGAGTCGGGTCCGCTGGATCTCCAGCAGTCCGGCGGCCAGGGTCGGGTCGTGCCGACCGACCTTCCGGGCCAACCGCCAGGAACGCCGCTGGGACGCCTTCCGCTTGCGCTCATCGGGGTGCGAGGTGGCGCGGGCGTGGTGGTAGGCGAGTTCCTGCACGACCGCCGCCGCGCGCGCTTCGGCCTCGATGTCCCGGCCGGACTGGTGCACCACGATCCGCCGGGCCAGGAACGCCATGCCCTCAGCCGAGACCGTCATGCCCATCGGCGTGACCGCGTAGATGACCATCTGCCCCGGTTCATCGGCGGCCGTGACCGCCATCGCCGCCGCGGCGGCGGGCAGAAGCCACAACCCCACCCGCACCACCGCCGGGGAGGACTGTCCCAACAGCGTCAACCCGAGCAACACCAACGCCAGAACAGCGGTGGCACCCTCACCGGCCGAGACCGCACCAACAGCCGTGCCCGCGCCGTACGCGGACTCGATGTTGGTGTAGGTGCCGATCCCGCCCATCACCCCGGTCGCCAGCATGGGCACGAACGCCAGGCCCAGAACGATCTTCTGCACCTTGCTCAGCCGCTTCACCGCGCGCCACCGCTCTTCTCGGTCTGCCAGCAGAACGGCGGGAGAGACTGGGCGCGCTGGTAGACCTCGATGGCCGCGCCATCGCTGCCCGGCATCGGGTAGACGCGGGGCCGGGTGAGCGAGGCGTACAGGCGGGCGCCGTGGTGGACGCAGGCCAGCACGGACCTGCCGCTCCGATCCACGATCCGCACCACGTCCCCCGCACCCTCGCAGCCCGTGGGGTCATCCGGATGAGCCGCCGCGCAGCGACCCATCAAACGCGGCTCGCTCATGCGGTCACCGCCCGCTTGCCGCGGCGCACGGCCTGGCGCGGCAGCACCGGGGCGAACAGGTCGGCGGCGTGCTCCTCGATCGCCAGCGCGGCGATGTGGGACACGCGGTCGATCAGGTCGGGGTCGTCGGCGAGGATGTCGCGGCCGGCGTCCAGCCGCGCGGCCCGCTCCTCGGGGCTCTCGTCCTCGACACCCAGCCACAGTTCCAGCGGGGTGCCCAGGGCCAGTTCGATGAACTCGTCTCCGTCGCGTGCCTCATGGACGCCGACGAACGTTCTCATGCTCATTGCGGGGGTTCCTGTTCTCTCGACGTGAACGGAAAGGCCCCGGGGGCGGCGGGCTGCATGTGGTGTGGAGCCGCCGCCCCCGGGGTGGGAGAAGGGAAGTCGAAGGGCCCCGCCCGGTGCTGCAACACCGGGCGGGGCGGGTGGCCCGCGAGGGAGCAACACGCTCGCGAGCGGGAAGAGGTGCGGAGTTCTGACACCTCCCCTTCACCGCCCCCCCTGCGGCGCGGGGCGCTTGGGTGGGCGGATCAGGCAAGCGTCAGACCGTGAGGGGGTCGAGGGTGAAGTAGATGGGGTTCGCCCGGGCCATGCTGGGGTCCTGGTCGGTGATCTGGTCGCGCAGGTAGGTGTAGATCTCCTTGCGGTGCGTCCCCGGGCTGACGGCGAGTTCCCCGATGTAGCTGGCCTGCGAGCGGCCGGGGAGTTCCAGGGTCAGGATGTAGAAGTGGGTCATCTGGCGCTGCTGGCCGTTGTTCTCGGTGTTCGACACGCTGTCTCCTCATCACCGGGCCGGGCGGACTGTCCGGCCGTCCGCGCCTCCCCCGCGACCACGCTGGTCGAGGGGGAGGCACAGGCGGCCGTCAGGCGGCGATGGCGGCGGCGATGGCGATCCAGCCCTTGTGTCAGGACTGGTCCAGCGCGTAGCCGGCGGCGGGGTCGCGCTTGAGCCATCCGGCGTGGCCGGTGGCGGCGGCCAGCTTGACGAGGCCCTTGGGGTTCTCGTCGAGCCAGTGGCCGCCGTGCCGGTCGGCGTAGTAGTGCGTGGCGGCCGACACGGCCAGCGCCGCGGCGGCGCCTCGGTATGTCGGCGTCGCATGAGTCCTCCGGACGTACGGACGGGCTTCACCGGACGCCGCTTGCTGGCGGCGGCCGGTCCCGAGCCCTCGTGATCGGGCGCGCCATCGAATCCGCTCTGGCGCGACAGCGGGGCGACCGCGCTGGGTGGCACCTCGAACAGTGAGGTGTTCTCCAGAGCCAGCACGTACAGACACCGCCGACGAACATCACCCGGTCGTCACGGGGACGGGACTCTCAACCCGCCTCTTGCTCACTATTCAGTTCTCAAGAAACCGCAGGTCACGAACGGTCGGAGCGCGCGGCGTAGCCGCCTTCTCCGGGGCCGTCCGGCCTGAAGTGAAACTAGCATGCACTAGCTCACACTAGTGCGTCAACTGGACGCCAGCACGAACTAGCGCGCGATGGTGAGTAGGCTCGAAGCATGAGCCTCGCCACCGATGACCCCCGGCCGAAGGCCGTGCAGATCGCCGATCAGCTTCGGAACGAGATTGGGGAAGGGAAGAAGTACGGCCCCGGCGCCAAGCTGCCGACGCGCAAGGACCTTGCCGCGCGCTTCGATGTGGCCTCGCAGACCGTGCAGAACGGCCTAGACATCCTGCGCGCAGAAGGACTGATCTTCTCCGCAGGAAATCGCGGCGTATTCGTCTCGAAAGGCGAGCCTGAAGGCGAAGACATCCGCAACGAGATCATCGAAATGCGCTCCCAGATCCAATCCCTGACCGAACGATTGGAAGCGCTCGAAGAACGCCCCCCATCCGGTGATGCATGACCTACAACCACCATGCCCGGGAAGGGACTTGGGAATAAGTGACATGACGGGGGCGGCGCCTTGGGGACAGGGGGACACGACGTGTCCCCCTGAGTCCCTTGACTGTCCCCCCACCCAAGGGCCCAGACTCGCATGGGCACCCGAGGAGGGCTGATGAGCGACGAACGTCCAGACTGGGCACGACGGATCGTGGCCGAACGGCAGGCGCGCCAGTGGACCCAGCTCCAGGCGGTGCAGGCGCTACGCGCGCACGCGCCGTCCGAGCTGCCGAGCGACGACAGCATGGTCCGGCAGTGGAAGCGCTGGGAAGCGGGCATGCTGCCAGGGGACTTCTACGGCCCGATCATCGCCGCGACATTCGGCACGGTCACACACGCGATATTCCCTGCCCCGAGTCATCGAGATGGCAACTCGGAAATCATCGCGGCTACCGGCATGGAAACGCTCGAAATCCTCAACCGCCTGAACCGGTCGGACGTGGATGAGGCCACACTCAACGCGCTCCGGATCACGGCAGACCGGCTGTGCTCCGAGTATCCGTACATGCCCAGTGAACAGCTCCTGTTCGAGGGCAGGCAGTGGATGCGGCGGGTGGTCGAACTCCACAACAAGAGCCTCACGCTGGCCCAACATAGGGAGGTTCTGGCGCTGTCCGGCTGGCTCGCGCTGCTCGTTGGCTGCGTCGAGTACGACACCGGGAATCGCCACGGCGCCGAAGCCACCCGCCGGGCGGCGCTCTCGTTGGCGACAGAGGCCGGTCACACCGAGGTGGCCGGGTGGGCTCACGAGATGAAGGCGTGGTTCGCGCTCACCACCGGCGACTACCGGGGGGTCGTCGCCGCGTCCCGGGCCGGAGCGGAGATCGCCCCCACGCACGGCGTGGCGGTGCAGCTCGCTGGCCAGGAGGCGAAAGCGTGGGCTCGGCTCGGGGACCGCCGACAGATGGAGGTGGCCCTCGACAAGGGGCGGCGGTTGCTCGAAGGTATGCCGCACCCGGACAACCTTGACCACCACTTCGTCGTCGACCCGGCGAAGTTCGACTTCTACGCCATGGACTGCTACCGGCTGGCCGGTGAGGACCGCCTCGCGCGCACGCTCGCTGACGAGGTTCTGCGGGCGGGGACCGACTTCGACGGCACCGAGCGCATGCCCATGCGGAACGCGGAAGCACGGGTCACGCTGGGCGTCGCGGCGGCGCGTGAGGGAGACGTGGAGCAGGCGGTCATCCACGGTGAGCGGGCGCTGGTCGGCGACAGGCAGTCGGTGCCGTCGCTCATCATGACCAGCCGAGAGCTTGCGGCGGTGCTGCGGAACGACTTCAGCGACGCTCCGGCCGCTCAGGACTACCTAGTGCCGTAGCAGGCAACGTTTGCCCTGTTGTGATGTGACGCGCCGCCCGGGGTCCTTCGCCGGATGGCGGGCGGCGGTCACCGTGTGCGGGTGGCGGAACGAGTTCACGTGCGCGAGATCGATGATGACGAGGGCCGGCGGCTGCTGCGGATCATCCGCCGGGGCAGCGGATCGGTGGTGACCTGGCGACGGGCCCAGATGGTCCTGCTGTCCGCGCAGGGCATGCCCGTGGCGAAGATCGCAGAAGTGTCGTTCACCAGCGACGACCGGGTCCGAGATGTGATCCACAACTTCAACGCCGACGGCTTCGACTCGCTGTATCCGAAGTACTCCGGCGGGCGGCCGAAGACGTTCACGTTGCCCGAGCGGCGCGAGATCAAGAAGATCGCGAAGTCCAAGCCGACCGAGCACGACCTGCCCTTTTCCACCTGGAGTCTGACCAAGCTGGCGGACTTCCTGGTCGCCGAGGGGGTGGTCGACGACATCAGCCACGAGGGCCTGCGCATCCTGCTCCGCGAGGAAGGCGTCTCGTTTCAACGGCTGAAGACCTGGAAGACCTCCCGTGACCCCGACTACGCGGCCAAGAAGGCGAGGGTCGAGCACCTCTACGCGATCGCCGACGGCGAGGTCATATCCGAGGAGGGTGAGCCTGAAGTCGTCTTCTGCATGGATGAGTTCGGGCCGCTCAACCTGATGCCGCACCCCGGCCGGCAGTGGGCCGAGCGTGGGGGCAAACACAAGGACCCCGACCGCGAACCCCGCCGCAGGCGGCGGGCGACCTACAACCGCTACGGCGGAGTACGGCACCTGTTCGCCGCCCTGGACCTGGCCAAGGACAAGCTCTACGGCCACATCAAGCCCATCAAGAAGCGCACTCAGTTCCTGGAGTTCTGCCGCTACCTGCGCACCCTCCATCCGCCCCAGGTCCGTATCGCGATCGTCTGTGACAACTTCTCCCCGCACCTGACCACGAGGAAATGCCAGCGAGTCGGCACCTGGGCCGCGGCGAACAACGTCGAGATCGCCTACACGCCGACGAACTCCTCCTGGCTCAACCGCATCGAGGCCCAGTTCACCGCTCTGCGCTACTTCACCCTCGACGGCACCGACCACGCCACCCACAAGGAACAGGGCAGCATGATCCGCCGCTACATCATCTGGCGGAACCGTCACGCCGACGACCGGCGCCTACACGCCGTCGTCAGCAGGGCAAACGTCGCCTGATGCTCAATCGAGTTTCTTGCGCATCTTCACCGAGGTCGTCTCGTAGCCGAGCGACTCGTAAAGGCCACGCGCGCCGGTGTTGAACCCGAAGACGCTGAGCCCCAGGGTATGAGCGCCCTGTGCCCGGGCGTATTCCTCGCCGAGGAGCATGGCCATTCGGCCCAGGCCCCGACCACGCTTGTCGGCGTCGATCACGATGTCCCAGATCCACCAGGCACCGGCGTCGTCGCTCCTGTCCGGTCCGATCCACAGGTAACCGACGGCTACCCCAGCATCATCGACCACGTCGAAGACCACGTGCTCCGGGGTCGGTATCCCGGACGGAAAGGAGCGAGCCATGCTCTCGTCCGCATGCCGGTAGGCGTCCTCGGACGTCTGCCCCAAAGCAACGAGATCCTTGGCGTACTCGGCTCGACTGCGTTCCAGCCAGGCAGAGAAGTGTCGGGCGACCAGGGGGCGGAGGGTCACAGGCACCGGCCCAGCCTCCCACACCGCCGACGCCTCAGCCGTGGTACCCCTGCTCAGGTGTCACGGCACATCACCAACAGGGCCAACGTTGCCTGACACGGCACTAGCACACCTGCGTGACCTCGGGCGCGACAAGCCCGGTTTCCTGCCCCAGTAGCCGGCGCCCGCGTGTGCCATCACCTGACTCTGCGGCGAGTCTCAGTCGTAGTCTCATTTGCCTGACCGTCCGAAGGCGTCCGCCGCCGTCCATCAACGTTCGGGAAGCGCACTGACCAGCAGCGGAGCCCGGCGCGCGGACGCCACCGGACGCCAGCGGAACGAGATCGGACAACTCGTAATGCGTAGGTCGAGGGTTCGATTCCCTCAGGCGGCTCTCGAAGAAGCCCAGGTCAACGACGTTACTGTCGGGGGCCTGGGATTTTTCCGTAGCAGTAGCGCCCCACAGCGCCTGTCCCATGCGCCGCGCGGCCTCCTCGGCGAGCGGCGTCGCGATGTGCGTGTAGAGGGTCGTGGCGCGGAGATCGGAGTGCCCGAGGATCTCCATCACTATGCGGACGTCGACGCCGTACTCCAGCAACAGCGTCGCCGAGGTGTGCCGCCCGTCGTGCACCCAGGCGTCCCGGACCCCGGCGGCTTGGAGCAGTTCCTGCCAGTCCTGCCAGTCGTCCCGAGGATCGACGGGACGGCCGTCAGGCTGGCAGAACACGAGATCGTGCTCCGCCCAGGCGCCGCCCGCCCAGGCGCCGCCCGTCCGGGCCCGTTGCCGCTGTTACTGGGCGCGGTGCGCTTGGAGGACGGGGACCAACTCCTCAGGCAGCGAGACGGTTCGCCTGCTCCTGCGTCGAGTTGCTCGTGTTCGTGGCTGATGACCGGTGGCCGGTCTGGTCTCAGTGCCGTGCAGCCGTGGGTGACGATTGGTACTCTTCGTCCAGGGATGGGCTGGTAGTTCCACGCTCCGCCCTCGATCAGCGGGCCGGCCTTGACCTCCCAGCCGGTTTCCGCCTGGATCTCTTGTCTCCAACGCAGCCTTCGTGCTGATATCTGCCGGAGGGGCAACATCCGGACCGCCGATTTCCAGACGATCGCCGGGCAATTCCCCCTCATCGCGCTCGTTTCTCAGCAGCAGCACGGGATCCTGGGCGTCAAGAGCGATGCCCTTCACGGAGACGGGACAGAGCGGCGGCGTGTACGTCATGACGATCCTCGTTCTGCGGCATGCGACCCGGGCTTTTGGGAACGTAGTACGCCCCACCCGGCCCGCCCCGTTGGTCTGGGAGAACTTCGACACCCACCTCGTCGCCGAACGCGCCGCTCTACGGCCTCCGAACGCAGCCCGGTCGAAGGCGCCCGGACGCTCGTCCGGCTCACTGCGGCGAAGTCATGTAGAAAAGCTGACAAATGCCTGGCAGTTGATCGGAAGTGGCCTATGAGGCGGCGAAGGCGTGCCTAGTGTGGCACTGCAGCAGTGAGGCTTCGAAAGGGCGCATCAGTGGATTCACAGAACCATGTCCGTGTCGATCTCACCCTTGTGCAGGAGGGTGGTAGGAGGATGGATTCGGGACCGAACGGTGTCAGTATCGGTTCGGTTCGTTTGCGGGACTGGCAGATAGACCGCATCGACACGCCTGGGGACATGTTCAGTGGGTATGACGCCCACTTCATCAAGATCAATTACGAGCTGGAGCTGGAGCCCGGCTGTCCAGGGATGCCCTGGTTCGAAATTGCCTTCGATTTCGTTCCCGGAGGGGAAGGGGATTACGTCACCGTCATCGACGCGCTCCCTCGTTCCGGAACGTTCGCGAACGCCCCTAGGCCCTATGTGCTCAACCGATTCCTGAACTTCGTTCCGGGCGAGGAGGGCGCGTCCACGCACGCGCTTCTTCCAGCTTCCACGGACCGGGTTGACATGTTCGGCATCGGCGGTCAGAGCGTGCGGTGGCGGCATGTCGCCCTCGGCGAAGCCGGTGTTCTTCCCGGCTCGTACGCTGCCTGGGTCGTCCTGCTCGTGTCCGCCGGACAGCTTGAACAGCACGTGGAATTCTCCGCTCGGTACGACCTCGACGTCGGTCCCGATGTCGCATATCGGCCCATGCCGTCGCCGGCCAACTTCTGCCTGAGTCTCTCCGTCCCGCCGGAAGCCTCGAGAGTCGTCACCCCCTCACTCTCCGCCGCGGTCTCGGAACGAGATGTGGAATACCACCCCTCCCTGTTCATCTGCTACGCGCACGACTCCCCTCGGCACAAGGAGTACGCTCGGCAGTTCGCCAATCTCCTTGTCGCCAACGGTGTCGACGCGCACATGGACCAGTGGTACGTCACTCGCCGTAAGAACTGGGCGATTTGGGCACGTGACCTCATCAATCGGGTCGATTTCGTCACCGTCCTCGCCTCCCCCGTCTGCCGTATGGCGTTCGACGGCGAACTCAAGGGCTCCGATAATCCAGGCATCCGGAGCGAGTCCGCGCTCATCATGGAGAAGCTCCACGCGGACCGTGACGTGTGGACGGCCAAAGTGCTGCCAGTCGTCCTGCCTCACGAGTTGGTGGAAAACATCCCCGACATGTTGCAGAGATGGACGGCGGATCATTACGACGTCAGGAAACTGACCCTCGAGGGCATCGACGAACTCCTGCGAGCGATGACCGGAGTCGCCCGGTACGGCCGGCCACCGCTCGGAGAGTTCCCGCCGCTCGCCTCCAAGCCACTGAACGGTACCGAGCTCTGACTGGTGGTGCAGGGCCGTCAGGTCTCCTCCCCCGAGACCCGATAGTCGGGATGGTCCTCGTCGATGACGGTCGCGATGTGCAGCGGGACGGGCATCTGTGTGCGGTCGTCCCAGGAGATGGACTGCTCGCAAAGGCTCGCCGTGAGTCCCGCCAGCTGCTCCGGGGCCCATGATCCCGGGCTCACCACCACGATCTCTTTACCCGTGTACGAATGCCAGGGCACGGCGAGTTGGGAGGTGAGCCAGGCCGGCAGGGTCCATCGTGTGTAGAGAGCACCCCGATCGCCACCCTTGGCCTTGATCGAGGCTGATCGGCCGGCGAAGAGCCAACTGGGTCGGTCGCTGTCCGTGAGCCGGTACACCTTCCGGTCGGGTGCGGCGGGTTTGCGCACATCGCTCGGCATATTTGCCTTCTCCCTGCGTGTGACGGGGCGTCCGATCTCGCTGATCTCGGTGTTCAGGCGGACGATCGCGATATCGGCGCCCTTGTCTCGCAGGGCGTCCGCGGGAAGTGGGCCGGCGCCCAGTTGTGTGTTCTGCAGCCCGGGCCAGATGGTCCTGGTCTCCTGTGTGTCGACGAGGATCACCATGGGTGTGCTGTCGGGCTTCAGAGCGAGCAGTTCGCCGAGTCGTCTCTCGACCACCTGACGCGTCAGCGCCGCTTTCTCTCCGGTGCGGCCGAAGCGGGTGGTTCCGATGGCACAGGCGTGGAAGTCCGCCACGCCCTGACCCGCGCGGGCCCACGCCTGCCGTCGGTCGCTGTAGATCAGCAGCTGGCAGTTCGCGAGCTCGTCCGGGTCGACGTACAGCGCCACCATGGTGAGGACCAGGGGTGTACCGGCCCCCCCGGTCTGCTGCCTGCGGGCGTGGATGCCCACCAACAGGGTTTTTCGGGTGAGCCCATGGCGTCGTCCGCCTGCGGCCACAGCCTCCAGAAGACGGTCGTCCAGGACTCCGGCGGCCCTCAGCAGGTCCCGCAGGGCAGAGCGGGCGGCATGCTTCTTGGTCTCGTGGCTGTTTGGGGTGGCTTCCGTCGGGAGAACGGTGGGCTCGGTGGCGAGGAACTGTGTCGGTATCCCCAGATGGCCCAGCAACCGTCTCAGGTGCGGTTTGGCATCGAGTTCGGGCCGCGGGGCGTCGGGGTGGTACTCCGTCTCCAGCCATGCGGCGACCAAACGGTCTTCGTCGACGGGCAGATCAAGTAGCGCGAGGGAGGCCGCGCGGTTCACGGTGTCGTGGGCGAGCAGGTCCGGGCAGTAGCGGCTGATGACGTCCAGGCGGTCGTTGATGAGAGTGGGGGACTTGCCTTCCAACGGCGTCACCGGCCGGCCCGTCAACTCCGTGAGTTCGGCGAGCATGCGCTCGCGCCCCTGGGGTGTGCTATAGACGCAGGCGAGCGTGACCCGACGGAAGCCGCTCGGCCCAATTGCGGCAGGCAGGAGACCTTCAGCCGCATAGCTCGTGACGCGGCGAGCCAGTCTGATCCGTTTGTCGACTTCGTAGGACAGGGGCACGAGCAAGGGCAAGGTTCGCACGATGTGTTCGTGCAGCCGCAGCATGAACCGCGGTCCGGGGCCACTTCCCAGAGCGTGGAACCGGGCGCTCGCCAGCTGGGGCCTGATCGACCCCGGCACGCGCGGGAGTTCGTGGGGGATCTCAAGCGCCGACAGCTGGCACGCCTCCAGGATCTTCGCGATGGCGGGATCGAGATAGCTGCGCCACTCGCCGGTCTCCTTGTCCGGGTGGCGCCGGAGCGGGAGCCTCAGGATCGGTGCGTCGTCCTCGCCCCGGTCGATCCACACGCTCTTGGCCCAGTCCCCCTGTGGCGAGATCCTGGACAAGTGAGCATCGAAGCAGAGGATCGGGTCCTCGATGCCGACCCGGCTGGTCAGCCGCGCGGTCACCCTGTGCATGCTGAAGGCCTTGCCACCACGGTTGACGATGAGGTCGTCCGGGTCCCAGGCCACCAGTGATCCGTCGGTGTCCATCGTCAGGACGACGGGGGGCCGATCATCCACCCGGAGTGGAGCGGCGGCCAACTGCCGCATCACCTGCCACTCGGCCGTGCGGAACACCCAGCCCGGCATGACCGGCACCTGCCCCGGGCGATACCTCACGAAGTCAGCGAAGCAGCGCGCTTGTTCCGGGTTGGGCAGCAGCCCGGCGAGGACGGCTGCCCCCTTCCCATCGCGAATGTGTGCCTCCCAGGCCTGCACTGCGACCCTCAGTCGGCTGTCGAAGGCCGTGTCGCTGGTGAGCAGCAGCATTCGGTTGCCTGTGCGCTGTTCCTCCTCGGCGAGGTCGTGTTCCCCGAACAGCTTGACGGGCTGGCCGGTGGCGGCGACGAGCCCCGTGGCCAGGGCGGAGTAGCGTGGCCGGCGCTGGCGCTCGTGTTTCGGCAGGCTCTCCCAAGCCGCTTCGAACTCCTTGGTGAGGGGGTAGGCCGTCGTGGTGCCCAACAGGGCGTCCATGTCCTGTCGCCGGACGCGGTAGGCAAGTGTGATCAGCACGGGATGCCTCCCTCGATGGGCCGCTCCGCGTACTTCAGGAAGGCTTCGAGCGTCGTGCCGTAGTACTTCTGCATGGCGGGCAGCACTCCGTCGTTCCGCCATCTTTCCCGCAACTTGAGGATGAGGGTGGCGAGATCGGTGCCGCCCTCGGCGTTGAGGAAGGCGCCGTCCACCAGATGCAGCGTCGCGTCGGTACCGCCACGCCGGGCCCGGCCGATGAGTTGGACGGCTCCGTTGATGATCTCGGCGACCACGCCTAACTTGACATCGAGGGGCTGGGCCTGGAAGTGGGGCGGACAGCGAATGATCTCGTCGAGGTAGCGGCCGGCCAGCCGTCGGCGTTCGGCCAGCAGGGCCTGTGGGTCACTGGACGGACCTCGATGCTCGGCCAGTGCTCTCGACTGAATGTGCGCGACGAGTTCCTCGGGTTCATCGATCAGCGGGATGGGCCGAACGATTAACCACACCGACCCCAGTGCGGACTTGTCTCCCTCCCCAATGATGTTCACGCCTCGCTGCACCCTGGCGAGCGGGGCGATAAGGATGTCGGCACCGTGGACGGCGGGGAAGCCCTCCAGCCGGTCGGCCGGCAATTCCCGCCATCGGCCCATGTCGACGGCCGTCTCCTGATCTTCCGCGAAGACACCCGGTCGCACCGCCAAGCAGATGCGTGTGGAGTCGACTCCGGCCGTGGATAGTCCTTCCGCCACATCCCGTGCCGCCTCGTAGGACGTGGTGGCGAGGAGGACTCGATCCCGGCCACGCTCCTCGGATCTCAGCCGTTCAAGCTCGGGCCGGAGGTGGCTGTCCCACATGGCTGCGGCGATCCGCTGAATCGCCGCCGCACGCGTGGTTCCGTCCAGCCCGGAGATCCGACGCGGCCGATCGCGTTCGTCGTTGACAGGCGCGGACAGGATCCGCACAGCATTTCGTTTGTCGTCCGCGACCCACCACTTCGGCGTCGTGTGGACGTGATGGTGGGGTGCACCCGGGAAGTAGGAGGTGGCGGACATCCCGAGTACGATGCGGCGAACCCCGGCGTGTGCCAGGGCGGTGACGTCGCCGAGTCCCACGGTGTAGGTGTGCGGATCGCCGCCGAACGCCGCAGTCGACAGACGAGTGGGTTCGCCGCCCGTGTCGTCGTAGTACTCGGTGAACGCGAAGAGGAGCCGCCCCAGAGGGCCGGTCGGCGTGACGCGCCAACGGCCGTACGTCCCCAGCGCGTCCGCGATCTCCTGGGCGGATTCGACCCCGATGTCCACCAGTTGGGCGTTGTTGGTCATTAGCTGGTGCAGGAAGCGCCGGATGCGTTCGAGGATGGCGCGCCGCAGTATCCGATTGATGACCGTGGCCCGGTGCTCCTCGGGCACGTCTTCGACTAGCTCCTCCAGGGCGACGCGTGCCGCAGGCAGGGACAGACCGCTGGACCCGCCGGTAACCACCGATGCGAGGTGTCGCCGTGCGGCCTCGAAGGTTTCGGGCTCGTCACCGTGGGGCGACGTCTCGTCGAGAAACAGTGAGCGGAACATCTGCAGCTGCTTGGCGCCGACCTCCTCGCTGTCGAGGCCGAACAGCCTGGCGGTCAGCCAGTTGTCCCAGCGCTGGGGCACCATCCAATATCGCCCCGGCCCGCGCGGCCGCCGCTTCTTGGCCGGCGCTGTGGCACCGAGCCGTTCGTAGGTCAAATGACTCACGTAGGTCTCGGACAGGTACCGAAGGGTGAAGTAGGCGTCGCGGACGCTGGCGTCGACCTCGTCCTGGAGCCGGCCGAACGTCGCCGCGAAGTCCTGGTCGAACTTGCGCAGGGGAGTGTTGGTCCGTCCGGCGTGGTCGAGGACCAGATTGCGGCCCGCGTGCTCGACCGCCGTACTCTGAAAGACGTCCACCTCGTCTATGACGAGGATCGGACAACGTCGCAATAGCAGTTCCTCAACGGTCAGCCGATCGTCCCCGCCGAAGCCGTCCTCCACCGGTGTCTGGAGGACTCCCAGCAGGAGATTCGCGTGGGAGGTGACGATGATGTCCGCTGTGCATGCTTCCCGTGCGGCCCGGTAGCGTCCACAAGTGGTCCGCCAAGGACAGGCGACCGTGTTGTTCTTTTTGCGCCCCCTGGATTGCTTGCGTAGCTTCGAGCACGGCTCGCTGCCCGGCTGCCACCGGTCGACCGCCTCGTCAGAGCCCGCCACTGCGGCGAGTGCGCAGCCGTAGCCGAATCGGCTCCAGATCCAGTCCGCGTCCGGGCCGTTCTCAGTTGCCCGAGCCGCCGCGGTCGTGGCCACCTTGATGAGCGCCCGGGGTGAGACCAGTGGTACGACGCCGCCCTTCGACTCCACCTCGCTCCATTCCAGGGCGCGTTCGATTCCGTGGACGGCCCGGACGACGTCGGCGTTGGTCGGCAGGACGAAGGCCACAGGGATACCACGGCGGACGGCCCAGCAGGCAAAGGTTTCGATGAGGACGACGGACTTCCCGAAACCGGTGTACGCGAGGAGTTCATTGAGACTGCCGGCGGTCAGGTCCAGTCCCTTGACGGACTCGTTCCTGCGGCTGCGGATCTGGCTTTCGAATCGGTCGACCGCCTTCTGGCGGTGGGAGCTTCTGCCCCGTTCCCGCTCGCCCTGGTCGATCAGTGCCGCGATCTCCTTCAACTCGCTGAAGGGAACCCAGCACTCGAGGAGGGCGGGGGCGTCGCGGACTTCCGGGATCGTGTGCCCGGCGTCGAGGTGGTGGGGCCCGATCTCGTATTGAAAGTCGACGAACATCTGCTGGCGACCATCCGGCCTGGGCACCCGGGTCGTGGTCGTGTACGGACCGGCTTCGGCTGTAGCGAGCACGCGGGTTTTCGCCCGGTGCAGTTCGTCGAGTTCACGCAGAGAGCCGTCCACGAAGGCAGGCAGCGGCATTCCGGGGTCGATGGCGATGCGGAAGGGGCCTTCCTTTTCGTCGTCGACCGGGCTGCAGCCGGCGAGTTGGCCGCTACGCAGTAGATGGTCGAGGATCAAGCCGGCCGCCCGCGCGTTGGCCAGCTGGTTCGGGCGTCGGCGCAGCAGTCTGGTGAACCGGCGCGCATCTCCCTGGGAGAGGTCGCGCCAGCCGGTCCAGTCCGCTATATGGCCGTCCAAGACGTAGAGCACATCATCACGGGTGGTCATACGCTTGAACCCGCCGTCGTCCTCGATGGGGAAGAAGCTGGCTGCCAGGCCGATCGCGGCTCCCATGATGTGGGGGAGCGCTTTCTCGGACCCGCGTGGAGAGGTGCTCATACCGTCCTCAGCGCTCGACGTACTTCGGTGTGGAACTTCGTCTCCGTGGTGACTTGAAGAGCGGGCAGGGCGGTCTTGAGGGTCTCCAGTTGATATTCGTGCGTCTTCGGGAGGAGGATCCGGGCGCGGGGCGGTTCCGACCGGAGTGCCGCAATCAGCTGGTGCCCGGAGCGGTACTCCTTGAGATCCACCCTGAACTCCCTGTCGCCGGCCCGTACATGCAGGTCGTAGCGGTCAAGCTCGGGCCAGAGCTCGACCGTGGCGCCGAGTTCTTCGAGCCTTCGCTTGACCCTGAGCTCGCTCACCCCGGGTACCACGACGAACCGCCAGACTCCGAAGTCCAGGCAGCGGGCATCGGCCGCCGGCCGAGCCACCGGCTTGGCCAAGCGTGGCCGCCCTTCGTCGACCCTTTTCAGTGCGGGCCGGGAGGTCGCAGTCCTGCCCTCTGCCAGATGGAAGACGGCCGCGTGGGGACGATATCGGCATCGCACGGTCGTACCCGTGACCTCCATCGGCCAGTCGCAGACCACGCAGGGCCACCACCACGTCTCGCCGCCGGGTGGGCGATGGAGATGATCGGCGGGGATCTCGGTGTATCCCCTTGGCGGAGGGCGCACTCCGGTCTGGCTGATCAGGTCACGCAGCTCGGAAAGGGACCCGGCGGGGTGCTCGATGAGGAAGCGTCGCGAAGCGACGTAGGCATCCTGGCCATTGCCTTCGATCAGCGTCGTGAAGGTGTTGCGACGAATCTCGTCAGAGCGCATCCTGGTCCAACTCGGCATCCACTGCGTGGAGTCGGAAGGGCCGCCGACCGGAAGCGCGTATTCGGATGCCAGGTCGTAGGCGTCCGGGGTGAGTTGGTCGTTTCTGTCGAGGAGCACGACCCGCCCGATCTCCTCGTCCATGCCTGCGGCAAGGGCCGGAAGCCGGTCAAGGGGCTGCCGTAGACAGGCGATGAGATCGACCGGGGTCGTCGGGCCGCGACCGGGACCATGGGCCTCCATGACAACACCGGTCATCCGCGCGACCTCCAGCATGGCGTTGGGCCGCTCCCGCCAGACTGTCCAGGCGTAGGACGCGCGTAGGGCAGCGGCCACTACACGGCGCGCGCGCTCGGTCGGGTCGTCACTTGTCCCGGTCAGCCACTGCGTCACGAGTCAGTCCTCTCCGAGGCGTCGGGGCACCACCGGGTGAAGGGACAGTCCCCACATGCCTTGCCCGCCTTGGTCGGAAAACGGGTGTCGGCGTGCCATGCGGAGACGTGCTCCTTCAGAACGCGCTGCGCCTGGGCGACCACGTCCGGGGCGGCAATGTCGACTTCGGTCAGAACCGGGCCGCTGCCGGCCAGCCGCTCCAGCTCCACCCGGCAATGCCCGCCTCCTGGTAACACTCCCGCCCGGGCAAGCACCACGGCCAGGGCCAGTTGCGGGTACCGCTCCAGCAGGTCTCCTTCGCTCAGCGCCCTGGCGGTTTTCGTCTCACGCAGGGTCCAGCGGTCGGCTACGCGGTAGAGGAGATCGGTCTTGGCAATGACGACGACGTCCGCGTCAGGGTCGTATACGACGGCCGTCCGTTCCGGATGAACCTCGGCGTCCGCAGTTCGGTCCCGCAGCGGGCATACGAGGGCGTGGTCACCGATCATCTGGATGCCGAGCCGGGCTTGAGTGCCGGTCACCTTCCATCCGGCGCACTCCCACGCCTCCGGTGAATCGGGGATGTCGGCCGGAGTGCAGGGCTGCTGCGGTGTTCGACGATGCAGGTTCTCGATCCACGCATGTACGGCCTGACCTCGTACGACCGCCTCGTTGTTCTCGGCCGAGCCCTCTCTCGGCAGGAACAGATCCTCCAGGTGGACACGGGCCGGACACTGACGGTAGGAGCGTCCTGTCGACATCGACCAGGACCGGCGGGGCATGTCGGTGGAGCTGATTTTGAGAAGGCCTGGACGAGATGGCACCTCGGGACAGGAGTCCACGATGTCGCACCTGCCGCAGTCCTGCCCCGGACGGTACGAGCCACCGGCGATCACCTTGCCGATGTCCGCCTCGACGTCGGTGTCGTAGCGGGCGTACGCCTCGTCGGGGGTTCCCTCGAAGAGGATTTGGTGGGATGCGTCAACGCAGCCAACCTCCACGAGGCGCACCAGACGAGCGTGTGCGAATCTCCCGAGCTTGAGTTGGCTCCTGCTCCACCGGGAACTCAGCACCGGGCTTCCGCCCGCCAGGACCCCCACGGCTATCGCGATCTCCACCTCGTCCGGGGGCCTGTCGTGCACCGATCCCGTTCGTATGACGCGTAGTTCGCGGACGCCGTGCCCGGCATAGCGCCGGTCGGTCACCATCTCCTCGTATACGTCGGGGTCGCCGGGATTCAGCGAGCCCCGCTGCCGGGCCCACACGCGCGACACAGGTTCGAGCTGTTCGCCGTGCGGCACCGAAGGCGGCGCCGGAATGTCGGCAGCCGCGGCGAGGTAGTTGCCGAGGGCGTGCTCGGTCCACCGGGCGAGCGCGGGATGGAGGGGGCGTTTGGGTGCTGCTCTCCATCTGGACAAGGCGTCTTCCACGGGCAGCTGCTCGAACTCAATGAGATCAAGTACGTCGTGCAGCGGGCCGAGCGCCCATCCGGTCAGGGTATGAGCGGATGTGGTGGATCGGTGAGGGCGGGGCGCGTCGGGGCGAATCTTCGTCGCCAGCCGGTGAGGGCATCGCCGTTCGCGGTGTCGAACGTCAGCTGGGCGGAGTCGTACAAGGCGGCCCTCTTCGGGCGCCGCGTCGGTGGCACGTGAACTATTCACGGTCATTCCCCCTTGGGAAACTTCGGAAGGCCTCATGCGTTCGGAATTCACACTTCCCTCCCCCGATCGGCTTGCCATAACATACCCTTCTCTTGACATCCGTCCCGAGCTTACGGGAGGGTTTCGGCATCGAAGATACTTTGGAAGTGGGATGACGTTTCACGGACTTTTCGTCGGTATTGACTATTACGAATCGGAGTTCGATGGCTTGCGGTTCGCGCAACGGGATGCTGTCGTACTCAGAGCCCTGTTCGACGACAACCTTGAAGGGAAGTCGACCCTACTCCTTGACGGTGATGCCACCAAGGGCAAATTTGTGACAGAAATGCGGCACCTCGCCGAGGTCAGCACGGACGAGGACTTCGTCGTGATCGCCTTCTCGGGGCACGGCATCACCGGGGGCGCTCTGGCTCTGCATGACACCTTACCGGGCAGGCTGAGCGAAACTTCCTTGTCGCTGGTCGATCTCGCCGAACTGACCCGAGGAATCCGGGCGCGCGCCCTGCTCTTGGTGCTGGACTGCTGTTTCTCGGGGCATGCCGCCGACAAGGTTATACGGATTTCGCAGGACGGCTATACGAGCCGCGATAGTTCCGTTTCGGCGACGAATAGACTCAACGAGATCCGCGAAGCCGGATATGTTGTCATCGCCGCCGCCGGTAGAGGTCAGGAAGCCTTTGAAGAGCCGAAATTCCGTCACGGTCTGCTCAGCCACTACCTTATCCAGGGACTGCTCGGCCATCCTGAAGCCGTCGATGACGGCAAGGTGTACATCCTCAAGTTGGCGCACTATGTGTTCAAGAGTGTCAGTTCCCACAGGAGATCCCTGTCGCAAGAGATCCAGGCTCCCGTCCTTGGCGGCAACGTCTCGAACGTGCATCTGGAAATCTTCAAGCGAGGCCCGAATTACCTTTCGACGGCGGACGCCATGAGGCCGCAACCCGCAACCGCGGACCTTTCGTCGCTCACGGCGTATGAGATCCCGTCCCCGGTCGTGGAAGCGTGGGAGAACCGTATCGGAAAGCTCAACAAACTACAGATTGACGCCATCAACGAGGGTGCCCTGCTGGAAGGCATGAACATCCTGGTCAGCGCGCCGACATCGACGGGCAAGACCATGGTGGGCGAGTTGGGCGCCATGCGAGCGATAGCTGAGGGGAAGAAGGCCATTTTCCTGCTCCCCACCCGTGCCCTCGTCAACGAGCTGTATGAGACGTTCCTGCGTTCCTACGGTCCTCTCGGGATCAAGGCAATTCGTGCCACAGGCGAGCTGCGCGAAGAAATAACCGACTTGATTAGTGGGCGGTTCGAACTTGCAGTTCTTACCTACGAGAAGTTCATCGGGCTGCTGCCCAAGCGTCCGGATCTGCTCGGCACGGGTGTCCTGGTCATCGATGAGATCCAGTCCCTCACGCTGCCTGAGCGCGGTCCGTTGCTGGAAACCCTGCTCACCTGGCTGAGAGTGCGTGACGGCTTGACAGAAACGCCGCAGATTGTGGGGTTGTCCGCGGTGCTCGGGAAACCCGATGAACTCGCCCGGTGGCTCGGCGCAAACCTCGTGACGGGCACGCGCCGGGATGTCCCGCTGTTCGAAGGGGTGATGGGCCCGGACGGCCACTACCGGTATCGGGACCAGCAGGGCAACCAGTTGACCGAGCAGATGCTGGAGCCGGAGAACACCACCGAGCGTGTCATGGACGAGCGACTGGTGACGCGACTGGTGAGCAAGCTGGTCGGGGAGGGGCAACAAGTCATCGTCTTCTGGGCCACGCGCGCCCAGGTCCGCGCGTTCGCCCGAAGGCTTGCCCGCATGCTTGGGCTGCCCGCCGCCGACACCACGCTCGAAGCCCTGTCCAACGAGGACGGTGGACGGTCCACCGACCTGCTGCGCACGTGTCTGGAGGGCGGGGTAGCTTTCCACATTGCGGACCTCACGACGGAAGAGCGTCGCCTCCTGGAACTCTCCTTTCGGAGCCCGGACAGTGAGGTGCGTGTCCTCGTGACCACAACGACCCTGGCCCAGGGCGTCAATCTGCCTGCGGACTCCGTCGTCATCTGCGAACTGGAACACCCTCCGCCGAACGCTCGGCCGTATTCGGTCTCCGAGTACAAGAACATGGCAGGCCGAGCGGGCCGCGTTGGCCTGGTGAAGCAGGGCCGCGCGATTATCTGGGCCCAAGGGGCCGCAGACGCCGACCGGAAGTGGCAGCAGTACGTCCAGGCGGAGCCCGAGGAAGTGCGTTCGGCGTTGCTGGAACCCTCCAGGGACATACGTGCCGTGATCCTCGCCGCTCTCGCCGAACCCGCAGTCCTCGCCCACCGTCGCTCGGGGCCAGACGTCAAACGGTTCATGGCCGCCACCTTCGCCGCGCACCAGTCCAGAGCGAGCGGCTCGCCCGAACCTTTCCCTGTGTCGGAGGTCCGGCACACGGTGGTCGAGCTCGTCACCGGCGGTTTCCTCAAGGGAACGCCGAGTGGGCCGGACGGACTGCCAAGCCGGCTTGCCCTGACGGAGCTGGGCCGGCTCGCGGTCCGCAGCGGTCTCGGCGTCGATTCCATCACGGCGGTGGCGGATGCGCTGGCGGACGTACCGGCGGACCGGATCAACCGCGCCACGCTGATCTGTGTCGCTCAGCTCTCCTGCGAGCTGGACGACGTCCGGTTCAATCAGCTCCCGCGGAACCCGTATCAGGAACGCACCCATCTCACCCGGAGGCTGAGGGAACGTGGGGCCGCTGACCCGGTGCTTTCCAGACTCGTGGGTGTTCCGCCCAGGGACGTCGGTATCGGCCGTGCCCGGCGAAGCATCGCCTGCCTGATGTGGACGGAGGGGATCAGGCTCGCTGGCATCGAACGTGCGATCAGCGACCCGGCGAAGCTGACGAGGCCGGATGTTCCGGGACCGGTCCAGCACGTGGTGCAACGGACCGCCGACGTGATCGCCACGGTCGTCGAGATCGCCCTCCACCTGCACCCGACCGCCGATCTTGGCAACCTGCCCGATGTCCTGCCCGCTCAGCTCGAACTCGGCATCGTCGCAGGTCTGGTGCCCATCGCCTGGCACGCGAAGGTCTCCCTCGGCCGGCCTGTCTTCATCGGTCTGGCCAGAGGCGGGCTGATCTCGCCGGCGGAGATCCTCGCGGCCGATCCCGAGCGCTTGCTCGACTGTGTCGGTGGAGACCTCGAACGTCAGCGCGTTGTGCGGGAGGCCGCAGTGGCCGCGCAGGAAGAGGCGCACGAGGTCGATCTCCGGGATCTGCGTCCGCCTGTGGACGACTGACCTCTGGTGGGCAACGTGCCGGTGTCCGTGTGGAGATCCGGCCCGCCGGCGGACAGTCTTCCTATGGGGCCGGCGGTGCGAGCGCGGGTCAGGACTTCCATCGAACTGGTTGGAGGACTGGTTCGGACGCTGGGAAAGGGCCCACACGGCCTGCTCTGCCAATCGCTCAAGTACCGCGTCCACGCGCCGGCGCGCGGTACGTGGGTCACGGTCGAGCTGTGTTGCGATGCCTCTCAGCCGTTGTCCGAACCGTTCGGTGCCGGAACCGTCCAGGGCGAGTGCTCGCCTGCCGAGCGCGGCCATTTTCGCCGGGAGTGCGTCGGTCAGCTCCAGTAAGCATTGGGTGAGCTTGACGCGCTGCGCCGCCTGGCCGTCGCCGTGGGCCACTCCAGCGATACGGTGCAGGGCATGACCGGCACGCGCGAGGGCGGCAGGATCGTCGATCCCGAAGCCCTTGCGGAGGCTCTTGAGCCCTGCGAGGACCTCGGCCGTGGTCGGCCGCGAGTCCGGCTCGGGAGGATTCCAGGGCATGTCAGAAAGCCAGGCGGACACGTGCTTCCCCGAGCATGATCGGTCCAAGCCCGCCGTAGAGGGTGTCGGCCCGAGCCCACAGCTCAGCCGCCTTCTCCAGGTCCCCCGACGTCTGACGGATGTTGCCGAGACCAGTCAGGGCACGTGCCATCTCGTAACGACTTCCGCAGGTCTCGGCCAAGCTGAGTGCCTCCTCATACTCGTCACCGGCGACCTGCAGGTCGCCTGATCGGAAATGGGCCCACGCCACGCAATTCACCGACATCACGACATCCAGTTCAAGCCCCATGGCATGAAATTCCTCACAGGCCTGCCGCGCATGTTTGACAGCCTTGGGGAACAGTTCCAGCTCTGCTTCAATCAGCGCGATTCCTCGAAGCGTGATGGCGGAATTTCGCCTGTTTCCAAGTCGTCGGTAATGGTTGAGCGCTGCCTGTAGACCGAGGAGGGATATTTCGTACTCGCCCAAATAGAATCTTGTTCAGGCCAGATTGGAGATGGCGTTGACCCAACCATGCTCATCGTCCAACTGCTCGTACAAGGTCAAGGACTGGTGGAAGTGGTCGGCGGCAGTGTTCAGATCTCCTCGGTCAGCGTAAGCGATACCGAGATTACTCAGGCTGATGGCAATCCATGCGCGGGCACCCACAGCTCTGGCAGATTCGACCGCCGCCAGATGAGTCTCGATCCACGGGCCCCACAGTTTTGCGAGATAGAAAAACTCTCGCAACGTGAAGGCCAACTGCAGACACAGGGAGTGCAGCTCGCGTTCGGCCGCCACGCGGCACAGTGCCACCAGGCAACGCCACTCGGATTCGAGCCATGCAACCGCTGCCGCGCGGTGGACGAAGGGAACCGGCCTCTCGGGGAAGTCGTCGAGGATGACGGGCGGCCGATAGCGCTGGGGTGTGAGCAGCTTGTCCGATGCTTTGGCATGGCGGAGATAGTGGTCGAGCAGACGCAGAACGATGCTGTGCTGTTCCTCAACCGTCATGTCGAGGAGAAGTAGACGCCGCGCGAACTGACGCACGAGATCGTACATAGTGACGCGATCGGACCGTTCGTAGGCCACGAGATGCCTGTCCGCTAGGCCGTCCATCAGCATTGTGGCGCCTGGCAGATCGGTCTCTGTCAGGACCGCGACGGTGCGGAGGTCGGCGCTCGGCCCGGGATGCAGTGCCAACAGCGCAAGTGACCTGCGCTGTTCAGTGGTCAATCCCTCACAAGACACGGTCAGGGCAGCGGTGACACTGCGATCCCCGTCATCGAGTAGCTCGAGCCGGTGGGTCTCGTGCGACAACATTTCTTCGAGTTCAGCCACGTTCCGCATCGATCCGCTGCGGATTCGAGCGGCGGAGATGCGCACTGCCAGTGGCAGTCGGCCGCAGTGATCGACGACGGCGCAGACGATGTGGTCCGCGGCACCCACCGCCCGCTCCCCTCCGACGACTCGGAAAAGCGCGTCCGCCTCCGTGGTGCTCAACACCCCTACCGACAGGTGTGTCGCGTCATCAAGAGCCCAGAGCCGTTTCCGGCTGGTGATGAGGAGCTTGCACCCGGGCTCGGCTGAAAGCAGCGGAGCGATGTCCGCCGCGCTACGGACGTTGTCGAGGAGTAGTAGTAGGCGCTTTCCGCGAATTCGACTTCGCCAGAGGTTGGCAAGTGCGTCCGGCCGGGACGGTATCTGCTCCAGAGGTACGCCAAGCAGCCTGAGTAACGAGTCCAGGACATCTCGTGTACTGCTGGGTGACTCTTCCTCGAAGTCGAAAAAGAAGCATCCGTCGGAGAAGGATGCTGCCGCGTTCCAGGCTGCTCGGAGCGCTAGGGCCGTCTTTCCCACGCCTTCCAGACCGCTGAGCACGCACACTGGGCTTCCAGATCCACTGCCGAGGAAATCGGCAATGCGAGCAAGTTCCTCCGAGCGCCCGATAAAATGAGAGGGTGAAGGAGGAAGCCCGACAATCGTCTTCACCAGGCCTCCCTTCGTTACATTTGATACTTCACCACGGATGAGTGCTGCCAACTCGCCGTGCGCCTCCAGCGCCTTGTCGCAGCGTTCGGCGAACTCCCAGGTCGCCGTCATCATTCCCCTCTCCACCTTGCTGAGGTGGCTCTTGCTGCAGGAGACTTGCTCGGAGAACGCAGTCAGGGTGAGCCCACGCTCGCCACGTCTCCGCCGGAGCTCGCTGCCGAAACCATGGGTGACTTCTTTCATGACCTCAAGTACCTCTGGAGCATGGTCTGCTGCAAGTGAAAGAGCTGGGCGATGCTGACTGAGCCGAACGTGCCGTGGATCAACGCGACAGCAGGCCTGGGACGTTGCACGGATTCTCCAATCCATTGTGGAAGGAACGACCTCGGCCGCACCGACCTGGGGTCGTCCTCGTGCACGAAGCCAGCATTGCACAAGCGGAACCAGGCAGTCGGATGTTTTCTGTTTCCAGCCGCAATTGGAAACAGGAAACCCAGAAGTGGGCGTTTGCCGTGGCGCCTCCCAGTGGGCTGACCTGCGCTGACGGACGCCGCCGGACGTCGAGGGGCCACTGGTCGGGGAACTCACAAAAGCGCAGGTCGAGGTTCGATTCCCTCCGGTGGCACTCGAAGTGATCCGGATCAACGCTCAGTTGGCTTGGCCTGTTCGTTGTGCCGGGGGTGGCTGGCGTCGCCGCCGTGGGATAGGGCGGCGGCGTTGGTCGTCACGATGATTGTGATGGCGAGCCAGGAGGCCGGGGCGAGGTGTTGGTCGAGGACGGCCAGGCCGACCAGAGCGGCGAGGGCCGGGTTGATGCTCATGAAGATGCCGAAGAGGTGGGGCGGGACGTGGCGGAGGGCCAGGAGGTCGGCGAGGAGGGGGACGGCGGAGGAGAGGATGCCGGCGGTCAGGGCGTAGGCCAGGGCGGGCAGGGTGGGCGGGTGGTGGTGGAGGGTCCAGGCGCCGACGGGGAGGTAGAGGGCGGCGGAGACGGCCGCGGCGGTGGCTGAGCCCTGGAGGCCGGGGAGGCGGGCGCCGAGGGTGCGGTTCAGGAGGATGTAGCAGCCCCAGCAGAACGCGGCCAGCAGGGCCAGGGCGATGCCGAGGTAGTCGGTGGACGGGGTGGGGCGGACGAGGACCGCGACGGCGCCGGCGGCCGCGAGGGCGGCGAGGAGGTCGGCGCGGCGGCGGGAGCCAGCCAGGGCGACGGCGAGGGGACCGAGGAACTCCAGCGTGACGGCCAAGCCGAGGCCGATCCGGTCGATCGCCGTGTAGAGGGACAGGTTCATCGCGGCGTAGACGAGCGCTAGGCCGAGTATCGGGCGCCACTGGGGGGTGCTGAAGTGGCGTGGGTGGGGCCGGCCGGCCGCGAGCAGGACGGTGGCGGCGACCCACTGGCGGATCGCGACGACGCCGAGTGGGCCGATCACGGGGAAGGCGAGTGCCGCGATCGAGGCGCCGACCTGGTTGGACAGGCCGCTGCCGAGCATCAGGGCGACGCCGCTGGAACGGGAGGGCATGGGTTCACGGTGGGGGAGGGCAGGGGGATACGCGAAATGCATGTGGGGGGTGATCTATACGATGGGTGCATGGATGGGAACGGGGTGGAGCTGCGGCACCTGCGCTGTCTGGTGGCGATCGTCGACGCCGGCGGCTTCACGGACGCCGCGCACGAACTCGGGCTGTCGCAGGCCGCCGTCTCGCGGAACCTCGCCGCGCTGGAGCGGGTGCTCGGGGTGCGGTTGCTGCGTCGGACGAGTCGGGAGGTCGCTCCCACGGCCGCCGGGGTGGCCGCTTTGGCGCGGGCGCGGGTGGTGCTCGCCGGGGTGGAGGAGCTGGTCAGGGAGGCCACCACGGGGCACGGTCGGCTGCGGGTCGGCCACGCCTGGTCGGCGTTCGGCCGCGCGACGACGGAGTTCCAGCGCCGCTGGGGTGAGCGGCATCCGGAGACCGAGCTGCGGCTGATCCGGCACAACACCCCGACCGGCGGGCTCGCCGAGGGGCTGTGCGACCTCGCGGTGATCCGGGCGCCGATCGACCTGCGGTCCTGGTCGCACGTGGTGATCGGCCACGAGCCGCGCTACGTCGCCCTCGCCTCCGACGACCCCTGGGCCCGCCGGCGCGGCATCCGGCTCGCGGAGCTCGCCGGCCGCACGCTGGCGGTCGACCGCCGCGTCGGCACGACGACGCTCGACCTGTGGCCCGAGGACGAGCGGCCAGCCGTCGAGTACACGCGGGACATCGACGACTGGCTCGCCGTCATCGCCACCGGTCGCTGCGTCGGGGTCACCCCCGAGTCGACGGCGGGCCAGTACCGGCGCGACGGCATCGTCTACCGCCGGCTGCGGGACGCGGAGCCGGTGGCCGTGCGGCTCGTGTGGCGGACCGAGGATCCGCATCCCGCCACCCACGCCGCCATCGCGCTGGCGGTCGACCTCTACCGCGAGGGGCCGTAGAGGTGCTCGACCGCCGCCGCGTGCTGCTTCCGCACGCGGCTCAGGTCCTCCTGGCCATAGTGCCCGTTCGCTATCAGCTCCTGGTACATGCGGACGGCGGTGTGGCCGAGCACGTCGGCCTGTCCCCGCACCGACTGACCGAATCTCTCCAGTGACGGGGTGTCGCCCGGGCGCAGCAGAGCCTGGTGGACGGCCAGCAGACGGGCGAGGCAGGCGGCGGCGTCCGCCGTGTGGGCGATGAGGGCCGCGGGCTGTGCCGGTCCGTCGCCGCCGGACCGCAGCGCCTCGCGCACGCCACGTGGGTCGACCTTCGACGGATCCAGCCAGCGGTAGGCGTCGAAGGCCCGGAGGGCGGCCTTGACGGCCAGCCGACCCGGGCCCAACCGCTCCCACAACCCCGCCTGGTTGTAGCAGGTGGCGCCGAGCACCCAGATGTGCTGGGGGTTGGACGGCTCCGACCTCCGCAGCCTCAGGACGATCCGCTCCGCTCGCCTGCTGGCCCGAACCGCCGCGCGCCACTTCCCCCGGGCGGCGTGGAACGCCGCCGCGTCACGGGCCCGTTGGAACCGTGCGGTCCGGACATCCGGGTGTCTGTCGGACACCGGATCCCTCCTTTCCGGATTCGGATGTGAGTGGGCAGCGGACCACGGGAGCGCCGGGAGGGGACCCGAGCCCCCGCTAGCCCGGGGCGCCGAACTGGTGGAAGGCGTCGAGGACGAGGGTGCCGGTGCGGACGGTGATGGTGGCGGTGTGGGGGCCGGGATCGAGTCCGGTCAGGGTGTAGGCGGCGGCGCGTTCGCCGCGGGCGGTCACGGGGTGGTCGGTGGCGACGGGGCGGCCGTCGACGGTGACGTCGATGGTGGCGGAGGTGCCGTCGCCGTCGAGGGCGAAGCCGGTGCCCTGGAAGGGGACGGTGAGTTCGGCGCCCGCGGTGCCGGTGGAGCGGGTGCGGTAGAGGAAGGCGTGGCCGGCGGTCACGTCGTGCCGCCACGCGCCGGTGTAGGTGATGCGGGAGTCGCCGTTGTCGAGGCGTTCGGTGGCGTAGGGGGCGTGGCCGGGGATCGAGCGGACCTCCAGGTTGTCGAAGCGGTTCTGGTAGAAGCCGCTGGAGATCACCACGCGGCCCGCGACGGTGTCGGCGGTGGGGTCGGTGTAGGTGAATACCTGTTCGCCGTCGAGGTAGCCGGTGTACTGGTTGCCGCGCAGGTCGAGCCGGATGGTGTGGGGCGCCGCCGGGTCGAGGTCGGGGAGGGTGCCGCTGAGGAGTGTGCCGCGGGCGCTGCCGGTCGGGAAGGCGGTGACGTTGCCGCGCTTGAGGAGGCCCCAGGTGCCGTCGGGTTGGACGGCGAAGGTGATGCCGTCGTGGGTGTCGCCGCCGCTGCCGCGGGAGTTGCGGCCGCCGAGCGCCACGTAGTTCTCGTAGTACGCGTCGGGGTCGGAGTCGACCCTGCGGGCCGGGTCGAAGGGGGTCAGGTCGAAGGCGAAGTCCAGCGACGTGGAGTAGTTGGTCCAGTGGTCGTCGCCGATCAGGGTGTGGGGGTAGGAGTTGCCGCCGTACCGCCACAGGCCCGGTTTGTTCCAGTAGGGGATGTTCTGCTGGAGGTGGTTGCCCTCGCCGGGGCCCGTGCCGGTCGTCTCGACCTCGAACGCGCCACCCATGTCGGTGGCGTAGCGGGGGCTGCCGCCGCGGCGTGCCACGTAGTCGCCGGGGTAGTCGGCGTACTCGAAGTCGTCGCGGTAGAGGACGCCGCCGGGGCGGCCGACGTCGAGGACCGTGCGGGGGTGGCGCTCGGAGGAGCCGGGTTGGTACGAGGGGACGCCGCGGAGCGTGGTGATGGTGGAGAGCGAGTGCGGTGCGAGGGTGACGGTGAACGTGCGGGCGCCGTCACCGGCGGGCCGGGTGGCGACGCGGCCGGTGTTCTGGAACCAGTTGGCGTCGTAGGCGTCGCCGGCGTCCGGGCCGCGGGTCTCGAACCTGGTCAGCGGCCGGTGTTGGGCCCGGCCCATGTCGCGGACGGTGACGGTGACGGAGACCGGGGCGGCCGTGTCGTTGGTGAGGACGGTGGAGAAGTCGGTGCGGCGCGGGTCGGACAGGGTGAGCCAGCTGGCGTCGCCGTCCGAGATCCCGTCGCCCGCCGACCAGCCCGTGCCGTACGAGGCGCCGCCGTCGACGTACTGCCAGGCGCGGCCGTGGCCGGTCTCGGCGAAGGCCGTGAAGTGCCGCACCAGCTGCACGCCGCTGTCGAGTTCGTACCAGCCCGACCACGGGTCGTGGGCGCCGATCAGCTGCTTCGCGCTGTAGGTGCCGTTCTGGTAGAAGGCGCTGATCGCGGGCTGGAAGAGGTAGCGGGTCTGGCTGGAGTCGGACGGCAGCGGGCCGGCGCCGGCGTCGTTCCGGCCGGCGTTGTGGTAGCCGAAGATGACGCGGTTGGCGATGTCGAGCGTGCCCTGCGGCCCGGTGAGGCCGCCGTCGCCCGCAAGGTTGACGCGGTTGCGCGACATGGAGGTGGGGGCGATGCCCTCGGAGTACCAGAACTCCTTCGCGTACACGGTGTTGAGGATCCGGATCGCGCGGTCGGCCTGCGAGGTGTAGTGGATCGAGACGGCGTCGACGGCGGTCAGCAGCTCGGCCGGGTCGAGCGGGGCGCCGTCGGTGCCGGTGGTCGGCTCGTCCGGGTCGCCGATGGTGTAGTGGTACGTGGCCGAGTCGCCCTCGGCCGGCGGGTGGACGGTGCCGTCGGCGCGGGTCCAGCCGTCGTACTCGCGGCCGGGGAGGACGACGCGGTAGACCTTGGCGCCGTCGAACTCGCCGACCCAGGTGACGTCGTGGGCGACGTTCGTGTAGACGCCGTCGGCGTCGACCGGGTGTTCGGGGTCGGCGTCGTCTGCGTCGAGCGGGACGGGCGCGTCGAGGGGTTCGATCGCGGCGACCTCGTCGGCGGTCAGCGGGTGCACCAGGTCGCCTGCGAAGCCGCGGCCCTTGATCTCGTCGGCGCCGACGAGCCGGATCGTCGAGGCGTAGTCGTAGCGCGGCTCGGCCTCCGGGCGCGAGTCCTCGGCCAGCCGGCGCTCCAGGTAGTCGAGGAACGGCAGCACGTCGGCGCGGTCGTAGTCCTCGTTCTTGCCGATGCCGATCCAGTCGACGGTGATGCCGAAGGTGTCGTGGACGGCGTCGATGGTCCGCTTGTACCAGGTGTAACGGGCCTCGATGCCGGCGGCCAGGCCGCCCTCCGCGGCGTCCTCCACCCACCTGGGGTCCGCCCAGCGCAGCAGGCTGACCTCGATGTCCGGGTTGATCGACTTCGCGTCGGCGGCGAGGTGCCAGCCGGCGCCGGCGAGTACGTCGGCCGCCTCGTCCGCCGCCCGCATCGAGGCGGGCTCGGTGCCGGACGAGGTGTTGGCGTCGGAGCCGAGCTCGACCTTGACCTCGGTGAGCCCCATCCCGGTCTCGGGGTTGAACAGGTGGTTCAGCAACTCCCAGTAGCGGTCCGGGTGTTCCTCCTTGTAGTCGAGGAGGAGCCGGGAGGTGTTGTTGCAGGAGACGGCGCCGAAGCCGCGGAACAGGTCGGCGGGGTTCCGGTTGATCGCGTCGCCGTCGATGGTGAACGCGCGCTCGATCGGGGTGGAAGCGGCGGTGGCCGTGGTGGCGGCCGTGGTGTCCGTGGTGGCGGCCGACTCTGGTGCGCCGCTCAGCCAGGAGACCAGGAGGGCGATGAGGAGGGGGAACGTCAGGGCCGTGCGTCTGAGGGCGCGGAGCATCAGCATCGAAGCCTCGATTCCGGTCGTCAACGCGACGCGGCACACGCTAGGGGCGGCCCGGGCGTTCCGGGACCACCCTCGCGCGCAGGCGAACAGAATCGATCAGGTTCGAAAGTGCGGGGGGCTTGTTACGTGGCGAGCGTGCTGACCGCGGCGACGAGGTAGAGGCAGCCGCCGGCCGCCACCGCCGCGCCGGCCACGGTCGGCGTCCAGGTCGTGACGGCCGCGGCGAGGCGGGCGCCGCGGATCCGGCCGGCGAGCAACGACCGGCCGCGGACGGTCAGGACGCCGACCCCGGTCAGGGTGGCGGCCATCCCGAGGCCGAACATCAGCACCAGGAGGACGGCGTTCACCGAACGGCCCGTCAGCATGCCGCTCACCAGCACCAGGAACGCGGAGGGGGAGGGGAGCAGGCCGCCGGAGACGGCGAGGGCGGTGAGGCCGCGGCGCGACCAGGGGGAGGCCACCTCGTCGTGGTGATGGTCGTGGTGATGGTGGTGGTGATCGTGGTGATGGTGCCCGTGGTCGTGCCCGGGGCGGCGGGCGCGCAGCTGGCGGTGGACGAGGTGCCCGCCGACGGCGATGACGACGAGGCCGGCCGCCACCTGCATCCAGGCGGTGACGGTCTCGGTGGCGAACCCGCCCGCGCCCGTCACCCCCACCCAGGCGCTGGCCAGCAGCAGCACGGACACCGTGTGCATGGTCGCGACGATCAGGCCGAGCCGCAGCGCGTCGCGGTACCGGCCGCGCACGCCGACCAGGTAGGCGGCCGTGATGCTCTTGCCGTGGCCCGGCGCCACCGCGTGCGCCGCGCCCACGCCGAGCGCCACCACCGCCGCCAGCCAGAAGACGGCGCCGCTGTCGAAGAGCGCGACCAGCCGGCCGTCGAGTCCGTTGACGTCGGTCATGCCGCCGCCGCCCGTCCGCGCCCGGCCCGCCTCCGCCTGACGACCGCGTAGGCGCCGGCGCCCGCCGCGATGGCGAGCGCGCAGCCGGCGACGCCGAGGGCCGCGGGGTTGCCGAGGGCGCCGCCCGGGTGGCGGGCGAAGGCCACCCGCTGGGTGCCGTCGGTGGCGGTGAGCAGGGTCTGGCCGGGGCTGCCGCCCGACTCGGCGGTGAGCATCGTCCGGTACGCCTCGTTCAGGTCGCTCAACGCGCCGACGGTGACGTCCACTTCCTCGATGTCCCGGGGGCAGCGGTACTCGAGCACGGCCCCCTCGGCGAGCAGGTCGTCGAGCGAGGTCACCTCGCCCGCGCACCTGGCGCCGTCCTGGGCGACGTGGATCCGGTCGAGCAGGTACGCCCGCAGCTCGGGGGAGCGTTGCAGCTTCTGCTCGCCGGTGAGCTCGGTCGAGACCGTGTCGAGGGCGGGGTCCTCGAAGGCGCCGACCGCCTCGCCGAGCGCCACCCAGTCGTCCTCGGCGGCGTGCCAGGTGAGGGTTGCCAGCGGTCCTGCCACGCTGACGGTGGCGGTGGAGGGTGGGCCGAACGGATGGGCCGCGGCGGACGGGGCGGGTCCGACGGCGGTCCACAGCGGGGCGGCGGCGCAGGCCGCGAGCGCGAGCGCCGCGGCCCGGCGGGTGCGTCGGGTGGGGTGGAGGGGCACGGTGTCGTCGATCTCCTGGAGGGGGCGGCCCGGGTGCGGCGCCGCGCGGTGCGGCGCCGCACCCGGGAGGGACGAACTACCTGACGAACTACCTCACCAACTACCGGGTGATGGCGATCGCCGGGCTGTCGATCCGCTGGTTCTCGCTGGTCAGGTACACCTCGTAGGAGGAGCCCTGGTTGGTCCACATGGGTACCGTGAGGGAGTAGGACACGCGGCCGAGCTCGTCCGCCGTGACGGTCCTGATCGTCCGGCCCTCGCCGTCGTCGCCGTCGGGGCGGAGCCGCACCGTGACGCGCTCGCCCGGGTCGTAGCCGAACGCCGAGACCTGGACGCGGCCGCCGGGCCGCACCGAGGTCCGGTCAACGGTGACCTGCTCGCCGACGGTGTTCTCCGGCGTGCGGATCTCGTTGACGGTGCGCTCGCCCTCGTCGTTCTTCCGGATGAGGAAGCCGTCGTGGTGCTCGCCGTTGGCGTACCGCGCCTCGTACTGGATGGTGTCCTCGGTGACGTCGATCAGCTGGTAGAGCTGCATGTCCTGGCCGTCGGTGACGATCTCGCCGCCGTTGTCCGTCCAGTTCTCGCCGTTGTTGAGGTCGTACATCTTGCCGCCGGAGACGGAGACGGCGTACGTCACGCCGTTGTGCACCGTCACGGACTCGCGGGAGTCCGCCCGGTTGCCGCGGCCGTAGGCGTGGTCGTGGCCCTGGAGCACCAGGTCGACGCCGTACTCCTCGAACAGCGGGCCCCACTGGTTCCGCACGTTGGGGTTGTTGCGGGTGCCGGTCATCGAGTAGACGGGGTGGTGGAAGGAGACCACCGTCCACGTGTTGGGGTTGTCCCGCAGCAGGCCCTCGAGCCACTCGGTCTGGGCGGCCATGACCGCCGCGTTGTTCTGGAGGTTGGAGTCCAGGGCGATGAAGCGCACGCCCTGGTAGTCCACCGTGTAGGCGGTCTGCTCGGTCTCCGCGTTGCCCGGGCCGTTGTCCGGGTACGGGAACTGCGGCCGCCAGAACGCCGAGAGCCGGCCGCTGCTGTACTCGTGGTTGCCGGGCACCGAGAAGTTGTTGACCTGGGCGTCGATGAAGCCGTCGGCCTGGTGCCACTGGCCCCACTCCTCCTCCGAGTTGGGGGAGTTGACGAGGTCACCGGCGTTGACGACCATCCGCGCCTCCGGCCGGTCGGCGAACGCCTGGCGGAAGACGCGGGGCACGGCGGAGTCGATGTAGTTCTGCGCGTCGCCGTAGTAGATGAAGGAGAACGGCTCGATGCCCTCGGCGGCGGTGGTGAAGTCGACCCACTCGCTCCAGTTGACGCCGTCGCCCACCCGGTAGGTGTAGCGGGTGTCGGGCTGGAGTTCGGTGAAGTTGACCGTGTGGTAGGTCGAGGCGTAGCCGAGGTCCGTGTTGACCGGCGTGCTGGAGACGGCCATCACGGTGGCGACGTCGCCCTCGGCCGGCCGGACGTCGCCAAGCGCGCGCGGTGCGGCGAGGATCTGGGCCTGCGCGGAGCCGTTCGGGGCGTCCGCCCGCCAGGTCACGTTCTGGCTGGTCGCGGGGGCGGTGGTCGGGGTGAGCACGACGCGGTCGGGCATCGGCGACGGCCGGTGGATGTCGGCGGCCGGGTACTCGGTCGGCGGGGTCGGCGAGTCGCTGAACGCCATCGGGGTGGCCAGCAGTCCGCTGACGACGAGCGTCGCCGTGCCGAGCACGGCGACCTTCGTACGGGTGGACCGCTTGGCCCAGACTCTGGGGATCTCGCTCACGGGACGAAGGACTCCTCACGGGGGTGGGGCGCCCCCGGGCGGTGGCGCACCGGAGGCGACTGGATTCAGCCAGGGGCAGCCGAACGGCTCGCCGGTCTTTCCTGTCCGGGCGGTGAACACTTGCGCGCCAGGTGCGTCGGGTGTGGTGGGCCGGTGGCCGGCGCGTGCGGGTTCGCCCTCGCGTCGCCGGCCGTTCGTCGGGCGTTCGCCGCCGGCACGTGGCCGGCCGGTAGCTTCCGGGCACGTCGGACGGCGGCGGAGAGAGGCGGAGGCGGATGGCGGCGATGCCTCGGCGGAGTTGGTTGGTGTCCTGTGCCGTGCCCGCGGTGTGCGCGCTGCTCCTGTTGCCCGCGGCCGACGCGGCGCCGACCGGGTCGACGGTCGAGAAGGGCGAGGCGTTCATCACCGCGGACACCGGGGGTGTGTTCGACCTGGAGGCGGGCGAGTGCTTCGTCGACCCGGCCTACTCGGAGGTGTTGGGGCAGGACACGGTGCTCTACACCCCGTGCGACGAAGGCGCCGACAACCAGGTGTACGGCTTCGTGGCCGCGCCGGACGACATGACCGCGGGCGCGTACGACGCGGAGCGGCTCGCGGCCTTCGGTTGGGAGATCTGCGGGCGCGGCTTCGCGAGCTACTGGCCAGGCGAGGCGGCGGCCGGCCTCGACTTCTACCCGGTGCTGCCGACCGAGCGCACCTGGGGCTTCGGCGACCGCGACGTGATGTGCGTGGTCCACCGGCCGGGGGCCGAACTCACCGATTCGCTGCTGCCGTTGGCCTGATCGGCGCCCCGCCCCGGGTGTTCGGTTCTGTGCGGCCCTGTGCCCCTGTGCGCGCGAGGTCTTGACCGTGGTCGGTCATTTCGAATACTGAGGCGTATGCCCCCCACCCGACCGTTGTCCCGTCTCGCCGCCGCACTCGGCGGCGCGTTGGCGCTCCTGGCGGCGCTCCTCACCCTCCCCGCGCCGGCGCACGCCGCCCCCGACGACGAGCCGTACGCCGAACCGTACGCCGAGCCCTATGCCGAGCCCTATGCCGGCTATCTCTTCACCTACTTCACGGGGGAGGGCACGGCCGACGGCGAGCAGGTCCACTTCGCGCTCAGCCGCGGCAACGACCCCCTCAACTGGCGCGAGCTCAACGGCGGGAACCCGGTCCTCACCTCCACCCTCGGCGACCTGGGCGTGCGCGACCCGTTCGTGATCCGCTCGCCCGCCGGCGACCGGTTCTACCTGATCGCCACCGACCTGCGGATGTACGGCGACGGCGACTGGGACGGTGCGCAGCGGCACGGCAGCCGGTCGATCATGGTGTGGGAGTCGACGGACCTGGTGAACTGGTCGGCGCAGCGCTCTGTCGAGGTGGCGCCGCCCACCGCGGGCAACGTCTGGGCGCCCGAGGCGTACTGGGACCCGGAGCGGAACGCGTACGTCGTCTTCTGGGCGTCCAAGGTGTACGCCGCGAACGACCCCGACCACACCGGCGACACCCACAACCGCATGCTGTACGCGACCACCAGCGACTTCAGGACGTTCAGCGAGCCCGAGACCTGGCACGACCCCGGCTACTCGGTGATCGACTCCACGGTGATCGAGGACGACGGCGTCTTCCACCGCTTCACCAAGGACGAGCGGAACCCGTCCTCCTCCACCCCGTGCAGCAAGTTCGTCACCCAGGAGAGCTCCACCGATCTCCTCGACCCCGCCTGGGACTTCGTCGCCGACTGCCTCGGCCGCGGCACGCTGTCGCAGGGCGAGGGGCCCACCGTCTTCCGGTCCAACACCGAGGAGAAGTGGTACCTGTTCATCGACGAGTTCGGCGGCCGCGGCTACGTCCCGTTCGAGACCACCGACCTGGCGTCCGGCCGGTGGACCGAGTCCACCGGCTACCGGCTGCCCGCCTCACCCCGGCACGGCACCGTGCTGCCCGTCACCCAGGCCGAGTACGACCGGCTCGCCGAGCGCTGGGGCGTGCCGCCGGTGCTCGCGGACGAGGACGGCCTGGTAGCGCACTGGCCGCTGGACGGCACCGCGGCCGACGCCTCGGGCCACGGCTACGACGGCACCCTCGCCGGCGACGTCTCCTGGCGGGACGGCGCGCTCGCCTTCGGCGGCACCGAGGGGCACGTCAGGCTGCCGAACGACCTGCTCTCCGGCGTCGACGCGGTGACCGTCTCCGCCGACGTCCTCGTCGATCCCGCCCAGCGCGCCCCCTACTTCCTCTTCGGCTTCGGCAACACGGCCACCAACGGCCGAGGCGACGGCTACCTGTTCGCCACCGGCGGCACCGAGGAGAGCGGCTTCCGCGCCGCGCTCTCCGACGGCGACTGGACGCGGGAACAACAGGCCGCCTCGGCCGGCGGCCTGCCGCGCGGCCGGTGGGTGAACGTCGCCTACACCATCGGGGGTTCGACGGCCGCGCTCTACCTCGACGGGGTCGAGGTGGCGCGCAACGACGCGATGACGCTCCGCCCCTCGGACCTCGCGGGCGGCCGCACCGCCGCCAACTACCTTGGCCGCTCGCAGTACACGGCGGACGCCCGCTTCCGGGGCTCGATGCGGGACGTCCGCCTCCACAACCGGGCGCTCTCCGCCGACGAGATCGCCGCGCTGCCCGCCAACGCGACCGCCGTCCGGGCCGTCGACCTGCCCGGGCTCCGGGTGCCCGCGGTGATCGACTCCGCCACCGACACCGTCACCCTGCCCGTCCAGCCGGGCACCGATCTCCGCCGGCTGCGCCCGGAGTTCACCCTCGCGCCAGGTGCGCGGATCTCGCCGCGCGGCGGCCGCCCCGTCGACCTGCGCCGGCCGGTGACCTACACCGTCACCTCGGCCGAGGGCGCGACCCGGGCCTGGACCGTCCGCGCGGTGGAGATGCGCAGCCCGGTGCTGCCCGGGCTCACCGCGGACCCCAACATCGTGGCGTTCGGCGACACCTACTACCTGTACGCCACCACGGACGGGTTCCCCGGCTGGAGCGGCACCACCTTCAGCGCCTGGTCGTCGCGGGACCTGGTGAACTGGCGCGACCACGGCGTGATCCTGGACCTCGGGCCCGACGTCTCCTGGGCCGACTCCCGCGCCTGGGCCCCGACCATCGCCGAGCGCGACGGGCGCTACTACTTCTACTACTGCGCCGACGCGAAGATCGGCGTCGCCGTGAGCGACTCCCCGACCGGCCCGTTCACCGACTCCGGCGCCCCGCTGATCGCGGCCAACCCCGACGGCGGCGGCCAGCCCATCGACCCGGCCGTCTTCACCGACCGGGACGGCAAGACCTACCTCTACTGGGGCAACGGCTCGGCCTGGGTCGTCCCGCTCGCCGACGACATGGTGTCCTTCGACCCGGCCGAGGTGCGCCGGATCCCCGACCTGCCGGACTTCCGCGAGGGCCTGTTCATGGTCGAACGCGCCGGCCGCTACCACCTCACGTACTCGATCGACGACACCCGCAGCCCGAACTACCGCGTCGGCTACGCCACCTCGGACAGCCCCTACGGCCCCTTCACCTACCGCGGCGTGATCCTCCAGCGGGACACCTCGCTCGGCATCCTCGGCACCGGCCACAACTCCGTGCTCCAGGTGCCGGGCACGGACGACTGGTACATCGCCTACCACCGCTTCGCCATCCCCGGCGGCGACGGCACCCACCGCGAGACCACCATCGACCGGCTCACCTTCTCCCGCGATGGCCTCCTCCAACCCGTCCGCCCGACCCTGGAGAGCGTCCGCCCGCAGCGGATCCGCTGACCGACGCCGACCCGTCCGCCGGGCCGAGCCTGGTGGACGGGTCGGCGCGGGCTCGCTACTCGCCCTGAAGCCGGTTGAGTGCGTCCTGTGCCTCAGGGACCCCGAGATCGTTCAGCAGCTTGGCCATGTTGACGCCGACGAACGCGCGGTCGGCGGGGGACAGGTCGCGCAGCGCGACGGCCAACGACCGTTCCCAGCTGTCGGGTTCGGGCTCGCCCTCGGCCGGGGCCCGCTTCGGCAGGAGGAGTTCCCGGTTCGCGACCGTCCAGTCCAGCACGTTCCTGGCGTCCTGGGGGTGGTACAGCAGCCACAGTGCGGCGAGTCCGCGGGGGTCGTCGCTGATGAGCTCGCGGAAGAACGTGAACGCGTTGAGCAGTCCGCTGTCCCAGGAGAACGGCAGCGGCGGCGCCGCGTTCGCGCCCGTGGCGTCGGTCGCCGGCTGTTGGAGGACGCGATAGGCGATCCCGATCTCGGCGAGCACGTGGACGCCACCGGAGCTCGCTCCGTTCTCCTCGATGTGACGGGCGATCCAGGCGGAGGCCGCGTCGGCGGTGATGTGGTGGCGCACCACCCGTGCCGGGTCACTCACCCGCCAGCTCACCGAGTACCTGACGGCCGGTTGCGGCAATGTGCCGTCACGCGGAGCCGCGACGTCCACCCAGTCCTGCCGCTCGACGAGTGAGACCCAGCCGGACCGAGGGAACGCGGCGCCCAGCACGCGCAGCAGCCGGGGATGCGGGTAGTCGTAGCCACCCCACTCTCCAGCGGGGACGCCGACCATGGCCGTGCCGTCCTGGGCGATCAGGACCAATGCGCGATCAGGACGCGGGTTGTTGGCCGAGCGCAGGAACAGTACGGAGCGGAACGGTGAGGCGGTCAACGGCTCCACGAGCGGCGTCGTGTTCATGCGGCGGTCCCTTCCGCGGATTTGGTGGAATGGGCGGACTGACGAAGGCGGGCGACGAGCAGGGCCCGCACCCCGCGCCGGTCGCCCGCCGCGGTGGCGAGCGCGGTGATGAGGGCGGTGGCGCGGGCACGGGTGCCGGGGATGAGGGAACGCTCGGCCCTCAGAAGCACGTCCACCACGGCCTGCCGCGCTTGGTCGTCGTCGAGGGACCGAATGACCAGAGGGAGCAGCGGTCCGGGGTCGTCGACGTCCAACTGAAGAAATTCCGTGATCAGTTGCGGGATGGCGCCGAGGGCGTAGGCCCGTTGCCCACCATCCTCGGGGCGGGCGATCCACTCCGCGTAAGTGGCCAGCACGAGTTCGGTGTTCGCGGCTTCCGTAAGCAGGACCGCGAGAGCCTGCGAAACGGCGGTCCTGACGGTGTACCGATCGGGGCCGTCCAGCACGTGGTCCAGCATCCGTAGCGTCCGCTCCGGGCGGACCAGGCCGAAGCCGCCGGCGCAGGTGTCGGCCACCGTCGCGCGCAGGTGATCGTCTTTGGAGTAACTCCAGTCCCACAACTGGTCGCGGACGGCGCCCGCCAACAGACCGTCCTCCGCCGCCTCGTTGAGCGCGTACGCCACCAGCCGGCGCCGCCACCGGTCGGACGAAGCGGCCAACGGCGCGAGCTGCCGCAGCACGTCAGGACCGGTCGCGCGGCGCAGTACCCGGCCGATGGCCAGCCCCGCCACGTAGTCCATGCCCGGGGAGTACCTGGTGGACTCCGCCAGTAGCCAGGTCAGTACGGCGTCGCCGATTCCGTCGTGGTCCAGCCAGAGCCGGGCGAGGATGGTCTCCGCCAGGTGCTTCCGACGGAACGCGACCGGCTCCACCCAGTAGCGGTACCAGTAGCGGCTGCCGCTCTCGACGACGCGAGGGAGGGCCTGGGCGTTGATCTTGTGCAGGCGGGTGGTGAGGTCGTCGCCCAGCACGTCATCCCGATCCCGATCCCGATCCCGATGCCGATCCCGATCGTGCTTCCGACCTCGATTCCGGTCCGCGTCGTCCCGGGGCGGGTCGTCGGGAGGGGGGTCGAGCAGGGGCCGCAACTCGGCCGCGCAGCGGGTGATCAGCGTCCGGTCCTGGCGCTCGAGCAGGGCGATCGAGGTGGCGAGAGCCAGGCCATCCGCGTCGGTGCGGACCTCGAGAAGGGTGTCGGTGGCCTCGCCTGCGGCGTTGCGCGTCAGGTTGGTCATGGCCTCGGGTAACTGCCGGTCCCCGAGCGCGACATGTCGCAGTTCCTCGGCCACCTCAACGCCGACGCCCGGGGGTTGGCCCTCCAGGTGCCCCTTGACCAGTGGATGGCCCAAGTCAGCCATGGCGATCGAGAGTTGTTCCTCCGTCAGTTCTGCGGCCGCGAGATGTACCCGGGCCACGTCGGAGGCGAGTGGCGGCTCGTGGTCGGCCCGCCAGCGGGCCGTCGAGCCCGGGAGCCGCAGCGCCGGATCGACGATGATGACGAGATGGGCGTTGGCGGCTCTGAGACGGTTCTGGAGTGCCGCCAGCGCGACATCGGTAAGCGCCTTGGCAGACTCGGCTGACAGCCCCCGAACCAGATACCCGCAGGCTTTCGACGGCTTCAGGTCGGTGAGCGAGGAGCTCGGATCCAGACCGATGATCTGGCCGCCGCTGTCGCCCTCGCTGTCGCCGCCGATCCGCTCGCGCAGCAGCGCGAAGGCGGCGGTGCTGACGCCGCTGCCGTGGGAACCGGCGAGAAGGAGCACGCGGCGCCGGTCGATCGTGTCGCGGCAGCGTCCGATCGACGGAGGTTCGACGAACGTGCGCAGCCGCTCGGCCACGTCCTCGGCCGGGTAGGGGCCTTCCCGGAATCGGGGCTTGACCACCTTCTCGGCGGCGGCGAACTCGGAGTTTCCGAACATGAGGTTGATGCCGCCGTGCACGTTGCCCTGGACGGCGGCACCCTGGTCGATGCGCTGGTGGTTGCCGTCGTGGTCGGGCCGGGGCTCGTCGCTCACCGCCGGCCCTCCGGGGCGCCGAAGGTGAAGCCCGAGATGCCGCCGGAGACGTCACCGATGACGGCGTTTCCCTGGCCGATGTGCTGGGTGTTGCCGGCACCGGTCCTTCGCGCCTCGGCCTCCTCGGGTGCGGTCCGTCGCGGGCTCGCGGCGTCGGTCGCGCCCGGGTCCTCGATGGTGGCGACGATGCCGTGGCTCAGGAGGTGGCCGGAGGGCGACGGGATGTGGAGCCAGGCCGGTTGGGCGAACCGCTTCCCTTCGACCGTGGCGGTGACCGGGATGAAGTGGTCGGGCCCAAGACCGGTGTAGCCGCCCAGGACCACGTCCTCGTACACCCGGTCGGAGAGGATCGCGGCCAGGTGGGTGGTGCGCTCGCTGCCGGGGGCGGCGAGGATCGCCTTGACGGCCTGGGAGTCCAGGAGTCGGTGCGCGTCGTTGCGCGCGGTGCCGTTGCCGTCGGCCTCGGGCAGTGGGCCGAGGTGGAGGCTGGCGCGCAACCGCAGGCGTGGGGTGACGTACTGACCGTTGTGCCGGCCGAGGATCCCGTCGAGCGTCTTCAGGAAGGGGAAGATAACGAAGGGCAGATGCTCCGGGTCGAAGCCGAAGACGACGCCGTCTCCGGTGTTCGCCGGGAAGCTCTTGGCGTTCTTCAGGGTGGTCAACCCCGCTTCGTCGAGTGCTCGGTCGACGAGCTCGGGGATCACCATGCTGACCGCCGAGTGCTCGATCGCGGCGAGCCCGGTGAAGTCCTTGGCATCGACGGCGAGCAACGCTCGGTATCCAGGCAGCGCGCGACTCTCGGCGTTGGGGGTGGGGATGGGACTGGAAGTGGGGGCGGACATGACGACGCTGTCTCTCCTCTGGGTCGGATGCCTCGTGACGGGCGTCGCCGATCCTCGCGGCGGAGCGTCGAGCGTTGTGTACGCCAGTGGGCACAAACAAGGTGAGGGCGCTCACAGTTCTTCGTCAGCCCAGGACTTCAGAGTGGTCCTGTCGATGATGCTGATCACCTTCCGGCCCGTCGCCACCGCTCCTACCGCGCGCAGGCCTTGCAGGCCCTCGGCCACGCCGTTGCGTGAACCGCCGACGGCCTGAGCCAGTTCTTCCTGGGTCAGCCCGACCAGGCGGGTGGAGCCGGCGAGCTCGGACAGTCGTAGGAGGGTGCGCGCGAGCCGGGCCCGCACGGACAGGGTGACCAGCTCGGCCCGGTACTCGTCGGATTCTCGGGTTCTGTCCATCGCCTGTTGCAGCAGATCGGGGCCAAGTCCGTGTGTCTGGACGAAGGGCCGGAACCATGTGGCGTTCAGTAGACGGGTCACGCACCGGGTGACGGCGATGACGTCCGCGCCTCGTGTCTCCTGCCGGGTGCTGAGCACCGAGACCTCGCCGAGCAGTTCTCCCGGCCCACGGAAGGCCAGCCACAGCTTCGTGCCGTCCGGCCGCAGCTGCACGACCTTGGCGAGCCCGGCGGTCAGCGCCAAGAGATGGGTGCCCGTGGTCCCTTGGTGCAACATCACCTCCCCGGCGTCGAAGCGCCGTTCCACCCCATGCCGAATGATCGATTCCCACATCTGCTCTGACAGCATCCGACCCTCCCCGGGGCGCGGCATCGGGCTCGCGCTCGCCCATCGCCGGCCTTCGACAACCCAATCCTGAGATCGATCCCCCGCCGTCGGGCTCGCGCACCATGGCGGAACCACGCGGGCCGCTCGCCCGCGGCGCGCGGCGCCCCGGCCGTGTCGTTCTGTCACCGGGCCGTGACACATGTGTTGCGTCTTGAGGCTGTCCTGAGGGTTCGGCGTCAATACGATGTCAAAATCACCGGTCTGTCATTGACGGACGGGCGGAGTGCCCTGCCTCGGCGACACGTCGGAGTGGGGGTGGACATCGTTACGGGGGAGCACGGAAAACCATGTCGTTTCTACGTTTTCTGGAAGACGACGTCAGGGAGATGGCCAGGCGACTCGCGGCCAGCGGTGAGGAGTTGCGGTCGGCCTCGCAGCGGTTGGCGAACACCGACGCGGGGCAGATCGGCACGTCGAGCCTCGCCGGCCAGTGCGAGGACTTCGCCGACTCGTGGGACTACGGCTTCGGGCAGCTGTCCGAACTGACCCGCGGCATCGGGGACGTGGCCACCAACGCGGCCGAGGCGTACACCCAGGCCGACCAGGACCTGGAGCGGACGGCCCGCGAGGCCAGGACCGGGACGGGGAGCTGAGCGAGAGGATGGCTGAGTACCCGCACCTCGGATTCGACCCCTGCCCTGGCGACGTGACCATCGCGGACGCGATCGCCGGCACCATGCGCGACGTCACCGCGCGGAGTTCGAGCACCCACACCACCCTGACCTCCATCAACACCGCCGACGGCGTCTGGGTCGGCCGCGCCGCCGACGCGTTCGGGGACGCGTTCGGCGAGGTGCCGCCCCAACTCGACCGGGCCGTCACGGCCATGGACGTCGCCACCCGCGCGCTGAGCGGCTGGGCCGGCGAGCTGGCCGGATTCCAGGCCAGGGCGCGGGCGTTGGAGGAGGAGGCGGCCTCGGCGCAGTCCGCCGTCGACGCCGCGCAGGTCGCCGTGGACGGCATGCCGACCGACACCGAAGGCATGACGGACGACGAACGCGGCCGCCACGAGGAGGACACGGAGCAGGCCGGCAACCGGCTCTCCACCGCCAACGCCAGCCTGGCGTCGATACGTTCGCGCGCCGAGGGCCTGAACGCCGAGTTCGTCTCGGCGGCCGACGACACCGCGCGTCAGCTCCAGCGGGCCGGCGAGTCCGCGCCGCCCGAGCCCGACCTGCTCGACCGGATCGGCAGCGCATTGGAGGACATCGGCGACTTCCTGGCCGACGTCATCGAGTTCCTCGCCGACCCGGCGGTGTGGCGGGCGCTCGGCGACCTGTTCTCCAACATCGCCATGGTGCTCGGCACCATCTGCATGGTCATCATGCTCTTCTCCAACCCCGCCGGCTGGCTGGTGATGGCCGCCCTGGTCGCCTCGACCCTGGCCCTCGGCTTCCACGTCGCGGCCAAGGCCGGCGGCGAGGACATCGGCTGGGACACCATCATCTGCGACGCCGTCGGCGTCCTCGGCGGCGCCCTCGGCGTGGGCGCCAGCCGGGTGGTCGCCGCCGGCCGGGCGGGGGTCGCCGCCGGGCAGGGGATGCGGGCCGCCGGCTTCGCGCAGGCGGTGAGCGGCCCAGGCCGGCTGGCCGGCCTCAGCCAGTGGTTCCGCGGGGTCGGGATCACGATGCGCGGCTGGAGCCTGGTCGGCGTCGGCAACGGCCTGAACTGGACCGGCACGGTAGGCGGCAACGGGGCCGCCTACACCGACCTCTTCCGCAACTTCTCGGTCCCCTTCATCGCGCCGTTCAGCAGCCTGGGCGAGGCGTGGTCGCGAGCCAGCGGCGACCATGTCCAGGCGCCGGGGGAGCCACAGGCGCAGCCGCAGGCCGACGCGGCCCGGTTCAACCCGACGCAGCGGCTGACCGCGTCGACCGACGCGTTCGCCAACGGCCTCGAGCAGGACGGCCTGGTGACCGCCGCGTGACGACGACGCCCAGGGCCAGGTTCGGCTACCACTTCACCTGCGAGGTCCCCGACGACTACGTGCCGCTGCCGACCGGCGGCTCGGTGGAGGACTGGCAGGCGGCGCTCGAGGAACTGCTGCCGGCCTCCGACGAGGCCCAACTGGCGGTGAGCGCCGGCGTGCTGCGCGAGGCACACGACAAACTCTCCACGCAGAACACCGTGCGCACCGCGCTCTGCGTCGGCCACCGCGACGAGTCGATGGTGCTCGGCGTGCTGATCGTCTCGGTCGAGCACACCGGACACGACCACGACCTGGCGGCGGCGGAGGGCATCTACCGCGGCCTCAAGGAGTCCTACTTCGCCGGCACCCCGGGGCACGAGCCCGAGCTGACCGAGATAGACCGGGCCTCGGTCAAGGGGGTCCAGGGCCCGGAGGACACCCTGCTGGCCGCCCGGCTGCCCTGCGGCCCCGCCGTCTCGGTCACCTCGCTGCGGGCCATGCTGCTGCCCTCCGCCGAGGACCCGGCGCGCGAGGCCAGGCTGGGCATCGCCACCCACCAGCTGATCGTGCCGGCCCCGGCCGAGTACTGCCTGTACGTCACGGTGTTCACGCCCACCCTCGACCACCTGGACCTGTTCGGCGCCCACCTGGCGCACATCGGGCGCACCATCGAGTTCGACGGCGCGCTCCCGGAAGCGGCGGCGGAGGCGGGCTGATGTCCGAGGAGCGGCACGAGGCACTGCTGGCCGGGCACCGGGCGTTGACCGCCCGGCTGACCGAGCTGGACGCGGCGCACCTGCGGCGGGTCGGCGCCGGCGCCTGGTTCGGGGCGCTGGGCGCCACGGCGGCGGCCACCGCCGTCGCCGTGCTGGCCGTGACGCCGCTCCTCGACCCGGCGGGGCTCGGCTGGTTCGCGCTGCTCACCCTCCCGGTGGGCGCCGGCGCCGGCGCGCTGGCCTGGCGCGCGGTGCGGCGGCTCACCACCCCGTACGGCCCGGTGGGCGCGGAGTGCCAGGCCGCCCTCCGTGAACGGGACGGCCTGCTCGACTCGTTGTACGCGCTGCCGCCCGCCGCCACCGCCTCGTCCGACTGGGCCGGCATCGACGACGTGCACCGGTGGATCGCCGAGGCCGACGCCGCCGCCGCGCTCACCGCGCCCGGCGACGCGGGCCGCGTCGCCCGCCGGGCCGGCCGCGGACTCCCGTGGCTGCTGGCCGCGTTGGCCCTGACCGGCGTCCTGGCCCCGCTGGCCGTCGTGGTGCCGCTCGCCGTCGCCGCCGAGCCCGGGCTGTGGGGGATGCTGCTGCCCCTCGCCGTCCTGCTGGCCGGCGCCGGGCCCGCGCTCCGGATCGCCTACCTGCGCGCCGTCGACCCGCCGCGCCGCGTCACCCGCACCCAGCGGCGCGGCTGGCGCGCCGAACTCGCCTACCGCGAGCACCGGCTCACCGCAGGCGCCGGGATCGCGCCCTGGCGGTTCCCCGCCTTCCACACCCAACGGCTGTGGCTGGCGCTCGGCGGCCCGCTCTGGCGCCGCCTCGGCCTGCCGGCCCACTCGCCGGCCGACGTCCTCCGCGAACTCCCGGCCGGCGCCTCGCCGTTCCGCGTCTGGTACTGGCGCCACGTCGGCCCCGGCACCGTGACGCTGCTCGGCCTGGTGCTTGTCGCGCTCGTCGTGGTCACGGTGCGGACCGCGGGTTAGCCGGCCGCGCGGCTCATTCCACGTCTTGGCTGTACCACTCGGTGCCGCCGATGGGGAACGCCCACTGCGGCTGTCCCTCGGTGGCGCTGGTGCGGAACGGCCGGCCCTCGTCGTCGATCCGCAGCACGCCCTCGCGGTCGCCGCTCGACCAGTCGAGCTCCAGGTACCAGTCGACGTCGTGCGCCTCGGTGCTCGCGGTGATGTACACGACCAGGGGGTCGGTCTCGTCCACCCACAGCGGCAGCTCGGGCTGCTCGCCGGCGGCGACGGGTTCCGGGGCGGCCGCGTCCAGGTCGATGTCGAAGGCGGTGGTCTCCACGGGGCCGCCGCCACAGGCGCTGTAGCCGGTGAAGAGGTTCCAGGGAAGCGGGTCCTCGGCCCTGGACACATTGACTCGCAGGTCCCGCAACACCACCGTCTCGTCGCCCGCGCTCTGGATGGTGAGCTCGATGTACTGCTCGTCGGCCGAGACGGCGCCCATCGCGGCGGCCCAGCCGGGCGCGGCCGCCTCGTCGGGCGGCGGGGGCACCTGCTCGGGCTCCGCGTCGACGAGGTACCAGTTGCCGCAGGGGGAGTCTTCCTGGAACGCGTGCGGGCGGGTGGCCACCGTCACCGGCGCCGGCTCACCGTCGCCGGCCGGCCCCTCGTCCTCCGTCGTCTCACCGGAATTCCCCGCGTCCGGCGCGTCGTCGCCTGACGAGGCGAGCCACAGGCCGCCGGTGACGGTCAGGGCCACGGCCAGGGCGGCGGCGCCGACGAGGAGCGCGGTCCGCCCGCGCCGGGGTGCGGGCGGTGGTGCGGGAGCGGGGGCGGGCGCCTGCGACGCGGGGGGCGCCGGGGGCGCGGCGGCGGGTGGCTCGGACTCGGGCGCCCGCCGTTCCCGTTGCCGTTCGCGCGCCGTGTCGGCCGCGATCCACCGCCGATGCAGCTCCATCAGCTCCTCCGGCGTCGCCTTGCACAGCCGGGCGAACCGCTCCACGGTCGCGAACTCGGGTGGCAGGCCGTCCCCCTTGCAGTAGCGGTGCAGCGTCGAGGCGCTCATGTGCAGCCGCTTGGCGAGCACTCCGTAGCTCAGCCCGGAGCGGCTCTTCAACTCCTCGAGCAGCGCTCCCAGATCGGTGATCTCCGCCTCCGCTGTCATGCGTCCCCCTCGTTTCCGCGTCCCGGCTGGACATTCGACGCGGGTCACATCCTCCCAGCTCACCGGCCGTTCGAACGTCCCATCCCCCCGTCCCGGCCATCGTCGCTGGTGGGCGGGACGGAACCCGGCCCAATCTGTGGTCGTCCGGCGGTGACTCGCCGCCGACAAGCACCTGACAGCCACTCGAGAAAGCAGCACACGACATGAACGCCTTCACCCTCCGCCGCCGCACCCGGACCCTCGTTGCCGCCGTTGCCGCCGTGGCCGCCCTCTCACTCACGGCCTGCGAGGACGACGAGCTCGCGGAGGTCGGCAGCGGTGGCCAGACCGAGGCGCCCGCCGAGCAGGACGGTGGCAGCGACGGCGGCACGGACGACAGTGGCACGGACGACAGCGGCCAGCCCGAGGAGCCCGAGGAGGAGGGCGGCGAGAACATCGTCGAGGGCGGGGGCCAGGGCGAGGACGGCGAGGCCGGCGACGAGGTGGCCGTCATCCCCTGCGCCGACCAGAACACCCAGGTGACCGTCTCGCCCGTCGAGCGGCCCATCAACCACCTGCTGCTCACCGTCACCAACACCGGCGACGAGGTGTGCGACGCCATCAGCTACCCGCTCGTGCAGTTCGAGTACTCCGTGGGCACGCTGCCGGTCGTCGAGGACAGCGTTCCCCAGGCCGTGGTCTCGCTCCAGCCGGGTGACTCCGCGTACGCCGGCGTGATCACCTCGTCCGCCGACTCGGCCGAGGGCTTCGACTCGCCCTCCATGACCCTCACCTTCATGGACCTCAACGGGAACGCGGTGGGCGAGGCCGTCTACCCGGACCTGCCGGGCGGCGAGGTGTTCGTCGGCGACGCGTCCGTCACCTACTGGCAGACCGAGATGGACGCCGCCCTCATGTGGTAGCCGGCCCGAGGGGGTCAGAAGGCACGAAGGGGCGTGCCAGGGCACGATGGGGCGTGCCGCGAAGCGCGGGTGGCGGGTCGAGGCCGACTACGGGAGGCACCGGCTCACCACCCGCTCGCGCGTGGGGGCGGGTGCCGCGGGGCCGGACCGCCCCGGGCGGTCCGAGGCACGGTCGGGCGTGCCTTAGACTCAAGGGATGTATGCCCGCTGAGGGCTAGTTGTCGTTGCAGTACCTAGGACCGGTCCCGTACGGAGAGTAGTCGAATGTCTAACCGTTGCGATGTGTGCGCCAAGGAACCCTCCTTCGGCAACAGGGTCTCCCGCCTCGGCAAGAACGCCATCGCGCGTCGGGTCAAGGCGCGGTCCCCGCGTAAGTTCACCCCGAACATTCAGTCCGTGCGCGCGGTCGTGGACGGCACGCCGCAGCGCGTGAAGGTCTGCACCTCCTGCCTCAAGAGCGGCAAGGTGACCCGCAGGTCCCAGGCGGCCTGACCGCTCCCGGGGACTCCCAGGGACACGGAACTCCGACGCCGCGTCGATCCACCGCCCGGTTCTCCGGGCAGCGGGCCGACGCGGCGTCGTCGTTGTCTCCCTCGGACAGCCCGGGATGGCCCCGGCCGCTCAGCCCAGAGCCCGGCCCAGCCGGCGCAGTCCCTCGGCGATCTCGTCCGGGGTGTGCGTGGTGAAGGAGAGCCGCAGCGTCGTCGGATCGGCCGGGCCCGCGTAGAACGGCGCGCCCGGCACATAGGCCACGTCGTGGTCGATGGCGGTGCGCAGCAGCGCGGTGGCGTCGTGTCCTGCGGGGAGGCCGGCCCAGACGAACATGCCGCCGGCCGGCCGGTTCCAGGTGCTGCCGGGCGGCAGCGCCGCCGGCAGTCCGGCGAGCAGGGCGTCCCGGCGCTCGCGGTAGGCGGCGCGGACCCGGGTGAGGTGCGCGTCCAGATCGCTGTCGGCGAGATAGCGGGCGGCCGCGGCCTGGTCCACGGTGGAGGAGTGCAGGTCGGCGGCCTGCTTGGCGATCACGCAGGCGCGTCGTAGCGCGGCGGGGGCGCGCAGCCAGCCGAGGCGCATGCCGGGCGCCATGATCTTGGAGAAGCTGCCGAGCAGCACCGCCCGGTCCTCGACGCCGGGGTACGCGGCGAGCCACGGGGCCGACTCGCCCTCGAACCGCAGCTCGCCGTAGGGGTCGTCCTCGACGAGCCAGATCCCGTGCCGCGCCGCGGACTCCGCGACCGCGCGGCGCCGTTCGGCCGGCATGGTGCGGCCCGTGGGGTTGTGGAACGTCGGTATCAGGTACAGCAGCCTGGGCCGCTCGGCGACGATCAGCCGCTCGAGCGCCGCCGGGTCGACGCCGTCCGCGTCACAGGGCACCGGCAGCACCCGGGCGCCGGCGAAGCCGAAGCACTGGAGGGCGGCGAGGTAGGTCGGGTCCTCGACGAGCACCACGTCGCCGGGTTCGAGCAGCGCGGTGGCGAGGATGGCGAGGGCCTGCTGGGAGCCGGCGGTGATCAGCAGCTCGTCGACCTCCGTCGGCAGTCCGCGCCGGCCGAGCCGGCCCGCGACCGAGGCGCGTAGCGCCGGGTCGCCCTCGGTCGTCGCGTACTGGAGCACTTTCCGCGGCGCCTCGGCCAGCACCCGGTCGTACGCCGCGCGGATCGCCGCGGCATCGAAGAGCTCGGGCGCCGGCAGCCCGCCGGCGAACGAGATCACCTCGGGCCGCGCCGTCAGCGCCAGGATCTCCCGCACCGGCGACGCCCCTACCGCCGCCACCCGCCCGGCGAGCGGGGGGACGGGGGCGCGGGTGGCGAGCGGCGCGGGGTTCATGGGGGCAGGGTACGACTGATCGGTGTAGATGCCACCTACTTTCCGGCATGTGGTCAGGCGGGGGTGAGGCGGTCGCGGGCCTCGACGCGCAGGGCGGCGTTCGGGCCGAGGACGGACAGGGCTCGGGCGGCGCCTGGCAGCGGGATGTGGGCGACGCGGGCGACGGTGGCCCCGGCCGCGCGTTCCCAGGTCATGGCGGCCCCCGCGTCCTGTCCCGGCAGCCCGTCGGTGATCGGGTCGAAGCGCTCGGGCGGCCCCTCGACCATGCTGTTCCAGGCCGCCCAGGCGGCGATGCCGCCCTCTTCGGCGCCGGGGCGGACGTCCACGATGAGGGTGTCGGCCCACGCCGGCACCTGCTCCAGGTGGTCGGTGAGCCGCAGGCGGCCGTCGTCCTCGTCCAGCGCGAACACCCGCAGTCCGAGGGCGTAGCGGAGGCGGTCCCTGTCGAGCAGGAAGGTGCCGGCCACCGGGACGGCGACCTCGCCGTCCCCCGCCCCGCCACGGCGGCGGATCTCGTCGCCGAGCTGCACCGGGCACCAGTGGGCGGCGCTCTGCTCGGTCATCACGATGGGCAGGCCCCGGATGGTGAGGCGGGTGTCCGCCTGCCAGACGGGCGCGTCCGGGAGGTCGGCCGGCAGGCCGACCAGGTCGAGCCCGACCTGCCAGCGTCCGAAGAGGAAGCGCCGCAGGTTCTGGTAGCCCTCCTCGGAGTTGACCTCCCCGTAGGTCCCGGAGTGCGACCGGTAGACGTAGGCCCGGTGCGCGCCCCGGACGTAGGCGCGCTCGATGCGCACCAGGCCGTCGCTCTTCGGCCCGACCGGCACCCGGGAGAGGCCGTAGTCCTTGGGGTCGGTGCCGATCAGGCAGAACACGTCGTCCGGGTCGAAGGCCCGCTCCGGGAGGCGCTGCGGGTCGAAGTCGGCCGAGCGCGGCGGCAGATCACCGAAGCGTGCCCCCGGCTCCAGATAGCCGTACATCTTCTCCGGCGCGAAGATGTCGGAGCCGGCCGGGCCGAGGGTCTGCTCCGCCCAGTCAAGGACGCCGAGGCGGAAGGCGATGCCGCCGTGCGGGGTGCCGTAGGTGAAGAACCTGGCCACCAGTTCCTTCGCCGGCAGCCGGTCGCGGCCGTCCGCGTCGGGCTGGAAGCAGGTCTTCTGCATCATGCAGCGGACGACGAGCCCGCCCATCGAGTGGGCCACCAGGTACACCCTGGGCGCGCCGGTCTTCCGCCGGATCAGGCCGATCAGGTCGTAGAGCCCGGCCGCCGCCGTCTCGATGTCGAAGCCGTCGGCGGAGACCCGGCGGTGGAACCGGCCGAGCAGCCGCTCCGGCAGGCTCTCGTGCTGCGGCGCGGCGAAGGTGGTCGCGGCCTGGTCGTAGAAGCGGTACACCCAGAGCGAGGCGGGCGGCACGCCGGCGTCCGCCGCCCCGCGCAGGTAGCGCTGCTGGTCGCCCTGGACGAGCAGTTGGTACCCCTCGTCGGTCATCAGCCGCAGCAGCGGCCCCTCGAACTGGTAGAACGCCGGGTCGCCGTCGCCGCCGACGCGCACGTGGGTGGCGCCGCGGTTGAAGCCGTAGAACGGGTCGTCCACCTGGGCGTCGATGCCGGCGGTCGGCCCGGCGTATCCGCGCACGTAGACGATCGGCAGCCGATCCATGGGGCCCTCCTCGGGTGTCGCTGCCGCACCAGTCTCCGGACCGCTCGCCGCAGGCGACGGAGAAACCGCCCGGCGCCGGCCGGCGCTCACCCGGACGGGCGCCGCGGTCACACCCGTCGCCGGTACGGACGGGCCGCCTTGAGGATCGTGTTCCAGCGAACGGTCAGGCAGTCGCCCGACAGGAACTCCAGCCGCTTCGCGCCGCCGTGCAGGCTGACCAGGTCGCGCACCACGAAAGGTTGGCCGCCGATGGTGATGACGTCGCCGCGTCGCACGGTCGCCGCGTTCACGGTGATCGACTCCACCGGCCGGTAGTACTCCGTCACCGCCCCTCACCCCGCACGACCGGACAGCGATGGTGGCACTCGCACGAGCACGGCTCGAACCGGATGCCGACCTCGGGGATCGGCGGGCGCACCGCGCCCTCCCGGCACTCGTCATGCCGACGGAGACAGCAGCTCACGGACCGGTGTGAATTTTGAGTCTGTGGGGTAATCACGCCCCTACCATCGACGCATAGGCATGTCCGGACACCGTCCGGGCTGTTCCCAATTCCCCCGCGTTAACAGGGGAATTGAATGGAGGTTCGAATGGAGCTGAACCCCGACGACGACCGGCTCACCCACCGTATGGTGCTGGCCAGGCATCTCAAGCGACTCCGTAAGAAGGCGGGCCTCTCGCTGCGCGAGTTCGAGAGCAGGATCGGCTACAAGTACTCGTATCTCAGCCGTGTGGAGAACTGTCATCAGCTTCCGTCCGTCGAGTTGGCAGAGGCGCTGGACAAATTCTTCGAGACGGATGACCTGTTCGTCGAGCTCCTGAAGGCAGACGAGAACGCGGCGCTACCGGATTACGGGATGATGCTGCGCAAGGAGCAATCGGCCGTTCGCATCCAGGAGATGACCAGCACGGTCGTTCCGGGGTTGCTACAAACCGAGGAGTACGCACGCGAGTTGACCATCGTGGGATGCTCCTGGGAGTCCGAGGCGCAGATCGAGAAATGGGTGGCGGAGCGCATGCGTCGGAAGCGCATGTTCAATCGGGAGACTCCGCCGCATTACTGGGCGATCCTGGATGAAGCGGTGCTAGCCAGGCCGATCGGTGGTTCTCGGGTGATGTGCGGGCAGCTTGATCACCTGCTGCGTGTCGGCGAGAGCGTCTACACCAATGTGCAGGTGATTCCCTTCTCCTGTGGGGGGCACCCCTTGACAGGGGGCAGTGCTATGCTCGCGACGTTTCCGGACGGATCCACGATCGGCCACGTCGAAGGCGTCATGGCGGGGGAGCCAGTGATCTCGTCGGAACGGCTCCTCAAGCTGATTCGGAAATTCGACGTCGTCCGATCGATGGCTCTCTCGGAAGAGCGATCAGTTGGTGTGATTCGGCGATATTTGAAGGAGTACGAGCGTGCTTACTAGACCTATTGCTGATGCCTCCACCATCGCCACTTGGCGCAAGTCGAGCTACAGCAACGACGAGGGTGGGACGTGCGTCGAGGTGGCCGACGGCCACCCCCGCGTTGTCCCCGTCCGTGACAGCAAGAACCCGGCCGGTCCGGCCCTCGTCGTTCCCGCTGCCGCCTGGCAGGCGTTCGTGGCGGACGTGCGGGCCTGAGGGCCGTCCTCAGGCGACGGATGCCCAGAAGTCGGCGAGCGCGCCGGCCGCCTCGGCTGGGTGGCTGATGTTGGGGGAGTGGCCGGCGTCGGCGATCACCACGCGGCGGGCTCCGAGGCGGTGGGCCATGTCGTCCTGCCAGGGCACCGGCCAGGTGAGGTCTTCGCCGCCGGAGATCACCAGCGTGGGGACTCCGACCCGGGCCAGTTCGGTCACCCGGTCCGGCTCGTTGAGCAACTGCTCGCAGGTGGCGATCAGTTGCTCCGGTACGTGGTTGAGCCAGCGCCGGCGCATGAAGGAGGCGACCTCGGCGTCCTCATCGGCCGTGGTGCGCGGGTCGAGGGCCCGCATCGCCTCCCAGATGTCCGCCATGTCCATCGTGCGGAGGGCGTCGATCAACAGCCTGGTGCGGCCCTGCTGGGAGGCGTCGACGACGGCCGGGCCGACGTTCATCAGGGTCAGGGACGCCCAGGGCGGCGGGGCGGGCGAGGACAGCACCGCGGCGCGGGCGACCAGGCCGCCGAACGAGTGGCCGAGCAGGTGTACCGGGCTCGGCTCCTCGGCCGCGATGGCCGCGGCCTGGGCCAACACGTCGGCGGCCAACTCGGCCTGGGCATAGGCGGATACGTGGCGAGGTCCGTCCGTCTCGTGCTGGCCGCGCCCGTCCACGGCGAGGACACGGAAGCCGGCGGTGGCGAGGGGGGCCAGCAGCGGGATGAAGTCCTCCTTGCTCCCGGTGAACCCCGGCAGCAGCAGCGCGGCGCCCCGCCGGGGGGTGCCGGGTCCTGGCGCGGCCTCGAGCACGGCGAAGGAGCCCCGGTCCGTCGCCAACTGACGGGCCTGGGCCGCGGTGGGCAGTGCGATGTCCGTGAGCCGACTCATGTTGCGGCATCCTAGGGCGAGTTGAGGCGCGTATCAGCCCCGTTGAATCCATCCTCCGGCCCGGCCAAGGGCCCGCCAGAACCGAGTCTCCGCACGTCGTTGCTGGTGTCGGTGCGTTTCCCAACTGAGCGCGGGGCGGCCATAGGCGGCGGTGGCCAGTTCGTTGACGTCTCGTTCTATTTCACGGAGGTGGTGGCCGAGCCGTAGAATGCCGAGATTGCTTCGGCGCCACCAGAGCAGGGAGAAGCCGACGATCAGCGCCGTGACGTAGAGATTGGGCCGGTCAAGGCTCAGATTCTCCGCCGACAACAGGGCCGCTATCACCCCGGCGAATCCGGCGATCTGGGTGCGGGCCGCCACGCGTTGCTGGATCTCGTTGCGCAGCGAGTCGTATTCCCGCATCCGCAGCGCGATGATCTCCGCCGCCGTCTCGCGGGTCGCCCCCGAACGCGTCATCCCAGCCCCCCGAGCGCCGCCTTGTTCGAAAAGCTTAGCCATCCGCGGGGTCGGTGGACAGGCCCTGCGTCGCCCACGCCCGCCGGCCTGGGTGCGGGCCAGACCGGCGGACCGGGGGCGACGTCACGCGGGGGCGCCGAGCGGTGGGTACTCGAGCACGCGGGGCTTGTACTCGACCAGCTGGATGCGGCCGTCGAAGGTGCGGTGCTCGATCATCTCCAGGGCGACGTCCGGATAGCCGTCGTAGATGCGTTCCGCGCCCGTGGCCCCGGTGATCACCGGGAACATCACGACCCGGAAGCGGTCGACGAGTCCGGCTCGTAGTAGGGACCGGCACAGGCTCAGACTGCCGATCGTGCTGAGGAGCCCCGAGCCACTCGACTTCATGGCGCGGACCGCCTCGACGGCGTCGTCGCGGACGAGCGTGGAGTTGGCCCACGTCAGTGGCTCCTCGAGCGAGGAGGAGAACACCACCTTGGACGCTTGCGTGAGCTCGTCGACGGACGCCTCCTCTTCGGGCCTGAACTCGTCTTGGCCACTCGGGACCTCACCGGCGGCGAAGCCCGACATCAGGCGGTAGGTGTTCGATCCCATCAGGTAGGTGGCCGCAGGCTGCTCGCCGAGCCAGGCGAGGTACTCCGGGCCCTCGAGGCCCCAGAACCCGGGCCATCCCTCTCCCGATGCGTAGCCGTCGAGGGAGGTGATGAAGTCGACGAGAAGCTCCGACATGGCGGTGTCCTTTCCTCTGGTGTCACGAGCTCTGACCGGCCGGGAGCCACAAACTCATCGGCCGTGGCTCGGCGCGCCGAAGGCCCCGGGGGTTAACCCCACCCCCGGTCCGGGGGGTCGTCGGATCGTGCACAGCGGGGTGTGCACAGGAGTCTGTGCACATGGCGTTCACCCCCTCCTTCGACGGTCTCAAGGCCCTCGCGCATCCTCGGCGCCTCCAGATCCTGGAGCGGCTCGGGATGCACGGGCCCGCGACGTCCGCGATGCTGGCGCGGGCGTTGGGGCTCAACACGGGGGCCACCAGCTATCACCTGCGGGAGCTGGCTCGGCACGGCTTCGTGGTGGAGGAGGCGGGGGCGGGGCGCGGGCGGGAGCGGTGGTGGCGGGCCGTGTCGCGGGATCTGCGGTTTCCGCCGCGGAGCGAGCGAGACGAGCGCACGCGGGCCGTGGTGGACGAGATGAACCGGCTGGCGTACGTCGCCGACCTGCGGATGTTCGAACGGCTCCAGACGCGGCCGCCGGCCGAGGACGGCTGGCAGGACGCGTTCCCGTACTCGCGCGGCACGATCCGGCTGACGCCCGACGAGTTGCGGGAGTTCTTCGAGGCGTACATCGCGCTGCTCAACCGCTACAAGCGCCCCGCCGGCGAGACGCCGCCGGAGGCGCGGACGGTGCTCACCCGGCTGCTCGCCTTTCCCGCGCCGGACGATGACCAGACAGGAGAGACGGCGGAATGAGTGACGAGGCGACGGCGCTCCGGTTGGACGGCGTCAGCAAGGTGTACGGGCGGAACGGCTCGGCCGTCCGGGCCCTGGACGGGGTGAGCGTCGCGATACCGCGCGGCAGCTTCACCGCCGTGATGGGGCCCTCGGGCTCCGGCAAGAGCACGTTCCTGCACTGCGCGGCGGGGCTCGACCGGGTGACGTCGGGGGCGGCGTGGCTCGGGGACACCGAGCTGACGGGGCTGAGCGAGCGGCGGGCCACCGAACTGCGGCGGGAGCGCGTCGGGTTCGTGTTCCAGGCGTTCAACCTGGTGCCGGCGCTGACCGTGCGGCACAACGTGGAGCTGCCGCTGCGGCTGGCCGGGCGGCGGATCGACCGGCGGCGGGTCGACGAGGTGCTGGCGCGGGTGGGGCTGGGGGAGAAGCGGGACGTCCGGCCGGCGCAGCTCTCCGGTGGGCAGCAGCAACGCGTGGCCGTCGCCCGGGCGTTGATCAACCGGCCGGAGGTGATCTTCGGCGACGAGCCGACCGGCGCGCTGGACACGATGACCGCGCGGTCGGTGCTCGAGCTGCTGCGCGGCATCGTCCGGGACGGCGGGCAGACGGTGGTGATGGTGACCCACGATCCGGTGGCGGCCTCGTACGCCGACACCGTGCTGTTCCTCGCCGACGGGCGGCTGGTCGGGGAGCTGGCGGAGCCGACCGCGGAGCGGGTGGCGGACCGGATGACGCGGCTCGGGGCGTGGGCCTGATGCTGCGCTACGCGTTGTGGACGCTGCGGGCCCGCCGGGCCGGGTTCGCCGGGGCCTTCCTCGCGCTGTGCTGCGCCGCCGCGCTGGTGACGGCGTGCGGCGGGCTGTTGGAGACGGGGCTGCGCGGCGAGATCCGCGCCGAGCGGTACGCGGCCGCGCCGGTCGTGGTGGCGGCCGACCAGAACGTGCACCACGAGCAGCGGAAGGGCGACAAGGTCAAGCACAAGGCCAAGCCGGTGAGCGAGCGCGCCTGGCTGCCGGCCGGCACGGCGGAGGCGGTCGCGGGCGTGCCGGGCGTCGGCCGGGTGGTGCCCGAGGTGATGTTCCCGGCGGCGCTGGTCGGCGTCGGGGGCGGGCCCGAGTCGCTCGGCCACGCCTGGAGTTCGGCCGCACTGACGCCGTTCGTGATCGGGGAGGGGCGGGCGCCGGAGGCGCGCGGCGAGATCGTGCTGGACCGGGGCCTGGCGCGGCGGGCCGGGGCCGGCGTCGGAGACGTCGTGACGGTGCAGGCCACGGCCGCGCCCGCCGCGTACACCGTGGTCGGCGTGGCCGAGGGCGCGGTCGTCGAGCAGGCGGCGGTCTTCTTCGCCGAGGACGAGGCGCGGCGGCTGGCCGGGCACGAGGGCCGGGACACGGTGGTGGGCGTCGTCCCGGCGGACGGCGTCCCGGTCGACGAGTTGGCCGGCCGGCTGAGCGAGGCGCTGGCCGGCACGTCCGCTCTGGTGCGCACCGGCGGGGAGCGCGGCGAGGTCGAGTTCCTGGACGCGGCGCAGGCCCGGGTCCGGCTGGTGAGCATGGGCGGGGCGATCGGCGGCACGGGGCTGCTGGTCGCGGTGCTGGTGGTGGTCGGCACCCTGGCGCTCGCCACCCGGCAGCGGCACCGCGAGCTGGCGCTGCTGCGCGCCGTCGCCGCGACGCCGCGCCAGGTGCGGCGGCTGATCGGCCGCGAGGCGCTGGTGGTCGGCGCGGCGGCCGGGGTGCTCGGGGCGTTCGCGGGGCAGCCGCTCGGTGGCCTGCTCCACCGGCGGTTCACCGAACTCGGCACGATCCCCGAGACGTTGGCGCCGGTGCGGAGCGTCTTCCCGGCGGCGGCCGCCGTGCTGGCGACGCTGCTGGCCGCCCGGCTGGCGGCCCGGCTCGCCGGCCGGCGAGCCGCGCGGATCAGGCCGGCGGAGGCGCTGGCCGAGTCGGCGGCCGACGTGCGCCGGCCCGCCACGGGGCGGCTGCTCGCCGGCGGACTCGTCCTGGCGGGCGGGGTGGTGCTGCTGGTGGTGCTGTCGGCGTTGCGCACCGAGCCGGCGGCCACCCTCCCCCGGCCTGGCGGCCGGGAGGTGCCCCCAGTCACCTACCTCGCGGTGCTGGTGCTGTGCGTGGCGGTGGCGCTGCTCGGCCCGGTGCTGGCCAGGGCCGCGTTCGCGGCGCTCGGCGCGCCGCTGCGGCTCTCCCGGGTGTCGGGCCACCTCGCCGCGCACCACGCGTCGGCCGGGGCGACCCGGCTGGCGGCCGTGATCACGCCGCTGACGCTGCTGGTGGCGATGGCCGCGGTGATCGTGTTCGGCCAGACGACGCTGGGCGTGGCGGCCGAACGGGAGGCCAGGGACGGGGTGGTGGCCGATGCCGTGGTCACCTCGAAGGGCCTCGGCGTGCCGGGCGCGGCGGCCGACCGGCTGCGCGCGGTGCCGGGCGTGACGGCCGTCACCGAGGTGCTGCGGACGGAGGTGCGCACCCCGGGGCTCGACAGGTACCGGGCGGAGGGCGTCACGGCGGGGCCCGGGTTGGCCGAGACGCTGGATCTCGGCGTCACGGCCGGGACGTTGGCGGATCTTGACGAACGGGGCGTGGCGGTTGGCGAGTTGGTCGCGGACCACCACGGGCTGCGGCCGGGTGATCCGTTCCCGCTGGTGCTGGGCGACAACACGCCGGTGGAGTTGACCGTGGTGGCGGTCTACGAGCGGCGGCTCGGTTTCGGCGAACTGACCCTGGACCAGGGTCTTGTCGCGGCACATGTGGACAACCCGCTGGCCGACTCCGTGCTGGTGACCGGCGCCGACCACGACCGACTCGCCGCCGCCGTCGGGGAGTTCCCCGAGCTGGCGGTCGCGGACGGCGGCGCGTTCGCGGACCGGGTGGCGGCGGGCCGGCGGGCCGACGCGGAGGTCGCGTTCCTCGGCATGGGCCTGGTGCTGGCCTTCACCACCATCGCCGCCGTCAACACCCTGGCGATGGCGACCGCCGACCGGGCCCGCGAGTTCGCGCTGCTCCGGCTGATCGGAACCAGCCGGCGGCAGGTGCTGCGGATGCTGCGCCTGGAGTCGCTGGCGGTGGCGGCCACGGCGGTGCTGCTCGGCACCGGCATCGCGCTGGCCACCCTCGCCGCGCTCAGCGCCGGGATGACGGGCCGGGTCGCCCCCGCCGTGGCGCCGGCCGGCTACGTGCTGCTGGTGGCGGCGGTCGTCGGCCTGGCCCTGCTGGCCACGGCGATCCCGGCCCGGGTGGCGCTGCGGGCGGCGCCGTCGGGCGTCAACTGACCCTGGTGCGACCGATGGAGACGTTCCTGGCCCGGTAGTGGGTGTCGGTGGTGGGCCCTGAGCTCCCCGAGGGGCCCTCCATCTGGAGGTTGCAGATCAGCACCATCGGCTTGCCGACGAAGCCGGTGCCGCGGTGCGTCGCCATCCAGGTGCCGTCGAGGTAGTAGTCGATGTCCACGTCGGTGTTGTTGGCCTTGGTGATCCACACGTGGTACCTGTGCCAGGCGCCGGGCGAGGAGACCGGGACGATGGTTCGCTGCACGTCGGACTCGGTGCGCCAGGTGTTGAACCAGTTGCGGTTGTCGCCCATGAACTCCACGATGTCGCTCTCCGGCGGCCAGCTGTCGACGCCGTTCAGCCAGAACGCCGGCCAGGTTCCGGGGGCGCTCGGCACCTGGAACTCGCCGCCGACCTCGTACTCGGGGAACTGCTCGGTGACCGTGATCCGGTGCCTGGTGTGGACCGCGCCCGAGTGGTAGCGGATCGGCAGGTGGGGTTCGGAGGCGCTGGTGCCCTCGTCCTCGGCGACGCGGGTGGCGAGCAGCGTCAGCACGCCGTCGCCGGAGAGGAACACCTGGTTGTGGTCGGTGGCGCTGGCGTACATCCGGGCGCTGCCGTTGTGGTCGGGACCCCAGGGGTAGCGGTAGTTCCAGTTCGCCTCCAGGGACGGGTAGTCGGCGAACGAGTCCGGGGCGAGCACGGTCTCCCAGGTCCCGGCGGCGTGGGCCCGTCCCGCCGCGCCGAGGCTGCCGGCGGCCGTCGCGGCGGCGACGGTCGCCGCTCCGGTGAGCAGCCGGCGGCGGCTCACCCCGTTCGGTGCGGCAGGGGATCGGGCCACGCGTTCGGTCATCGTCGACCTCCAGGCGGAAGCGGCGGTGGTGATCGGAAGTGATCAACACCCACCAGATTTTCACTATAGTGAAGCCGCCTGGGTCGAGGTCAATACGCCCGCTCGGTCGTCGCCGGCGGTACGGGCGGTGCCGTCGGGCGTCAACTCACCCTGGTGCGACCGATGTAGACGTTGCGTGCCCGGTAGTAGGTGTTGGAGGTCGGGCCCGAGTTCCCCGAGGAGCCCTCCATCTGAAGGTTGTAGATCAGCCACAGCGGCTTGCCGACGAAGCCGGCGCCGCGGTGCACGGCCTTCCAGGTGTCGTCCAGGTAGTAGTGGATGTCCACGTCGGTGTTGTTGACCTTGGTGATCCACGCCCGGTACGCGTGCCAGCTGCCGGGCGAGGAGACCGGGACGATGGTGCTCGAGACGTCCGAGGAGGTACGGAAGGTGTTGAACCAGTTGCGGTTGTCGCCCTTGAACTCCAGGATGTCGCTCTCCGGCGGCCAGCTGTTGACCCCGGTCAGCCAGAACGCGGGCCAGGTGCCGGGGGCACTCGGCGCCTGGAACTCGCCCTTGACCTCGTAGTTGGGGAACTGGTTGGTGACCGTGATCTGGTGCTTGGCGTGGATCGCGCCCGAGTGGTAGCGGATCGGCAGGTGCGGGTCCGCGCCGCTGGTGCCCTCGTCCCAGTTGATGCGGGTGGCGAGCAGCGTCAGCACGCCGCCGCCGGAGAGGAAGACGTGGTTGTGGTCGGTGGCGCTGGCGTACATCCGGGCGCTGCCGTTGTGGTCCGAGCCCCAGGGGTAGCGGTAGTTCCAGTTCGCCTCCAGGGACTGGTAGCTGGCGAACGAGTCCGTGTTGAGCATGGTCTCCCAGGTCTCGGCGGCGTGGGCCTGCGTCGCCGTGCCGAGGCTGCCGGCGGCCGTCGCGGCGGCGAGGGTCGCGGCCCCGGTGAGCAGCCGGCGGCGGCTCACCCCGTCCGGCGTGGTGCGGGAACGGTCGGTGCGTTCGGTCATCGTTGACCTCCAGGCGAATGACGGTGGTGGGTGAACAGAAGCGAACAACACCTCCCAGCTTTCACCATCGTTGAGCCGTGACGGGCCCATGTCAATACGCCGGATCGGTCCTCGCGAGCAGCAGGAGGTCGAGCAGCCGGTCCAGGTCCCGCTCGGTCGGCTCGCGGCCGGTCACCGCGCCGATCGCCGTCAGTGCCGCGAGCAACCGGCCTTCCCCGCCCGGGAGTTCCGCGGCGACGGCGCGGGCGCGCTCCGTCCCGAGCAGTCGGCGGGCCGCCGCGGCGCCGGTGTCGTCCGCCGCGGCGGCGACCTCCCCGGCCTCGGCGAGCTCGACGGTGAGCCGCGCGCCGAGCGCGTCGGCCAGCCTGGTCAGCGCGGCGAGCGTCGGGTTGCCCCGCCCGTTCTCCAGGTTGGCGATGTACGGCACCGAGAGCCCGGCGTCCGCCGCCACCGAGGCGATCGTCCGCCCGGCCGCCTTCCGGCGTGCCCGCAGCTCCCGACCCAGCTCCGCGCCCTCCATCTGACCTCCTGGTCTATCTTCATCGAAAACTATTGCCGAGAACTATTCTGTGAGGATAGTTTCTCCCGGGTGAGAAACCCCGTGCTGCGCGACCCCGCCTTCCGGCTCCTGCTCACCGGCGCCGGCGTGGCCGGCCTGGGCAGCTGGCTGCTGCTCGTGGCCGTGCCCGTGTACGTCTACCAGCTCACCGGGTCGGCCACCGCCACCGGACTCGCCATCGCCGTCGAGGCGACGCCCGGGCTGCTGATCGGCCCGTGGGCCGGGGTGCTGCTCGACCGGGTGCGCCTGACCCGGGCCCTGTGGCTGGCCCAACTGGCCTGCGGCGCCGCCGTCTCCCTGATCCTCCTGGTCGACGACGCGTCCGACGTCTGGCTGATCTACCTGGCGGTGCTCGGCGAGAACGTCGCCGCCACCGTGCAGCGGCCGGCGATCCGCGCCCTCATGCCGGCCGTCGTCGGCACCGGGCAGCGCGAGTTGGCCGCCGCCAACTCCCTGGACTCACTGGTCGGCAGCCTGCTGCGGCTCGGCGCGCCGCCGCTTGGCGCGCTGCTCCTCGCCGGCCCCGGCATCGGCGCGGTGCTCGCCGTGGACGTCGCCGGCTGTCTCGTCTCGGCCCTGCTGTTCGCCCTCCTCGGCCGCCGGGTCGCCGCGCCCACCACCGCGCCGGCCGGCGGCGGGCTGCGGGCCGGCCTGACCCTGGTCGCCGCCGACCCTGCGCTGCGCGGCCCGCTCCTCGCCAACACGCTCTTCCTCACGGCCAACGCCGGTCTCACCGCGCTGCTCGTCCCGCTGCTGGTGACCCGGCTCGACGCCCCGGGACACGCCGTCGGCTACGTGATCTCCGGGCTCGGCGCCGGCTTCCTGCTCGGCGCCGCGCTCACCGGCCCCGCGCTGGCCAGGCTCGGCACCCTCCGGGTGCTGACCATCGCCAGGCTCGGCACCGGCGTCGCCTTCTTCGCCCTGGCCAACGCCCCGGCGCTGCCGGCCGCCGTGCTCGCCGGCTGCCTGGTCGGGGTGCCGGGCAGCATGCTGCTGATCACCGTCGGGACCCACCTCCAACACACCGTGCCGGCCGGCATGTTGGGCCGGGTGACGGCCCTCTTCCTGGCCGCCGACTCGGTGGCCGCCATCCTCGGCGGCCTCGCCGCCCCGGCCCTGGCCGCCGCCCTGGGCATCGGCGCCGCGCTCAACGCGCTCAGCGCGCTGGCCCTCGTCCCGGCCCTGGTGGCGGTGGCGGCAGCGGCATGGGATCAGGCGCGGAAGGCCGGGGGCGTGTCCTGATCGCCCGGCGCTCCGAGCCGAATGGCCACGGCGATGGGGTCGGGGGACGTGCCCCGAACCACGGCGGCGTGTCGGAATGGTGCGACGGCGGAGTCCAGGTTCGTGGCCGGGGGAGTGGTGCCGAAGGAGGGGCGCACGGAGCCCGCGCCGAGAGCGGGCGGGAGGTCGACGCGCCAGTTGTCCGCGAGCGCGCCGACGGTCTCCGGCGCGGCATGCGAATGAACCAACCGCCACAGGACGCGATGGGCGAAGACGGCGTCTCGCGCGAGCCCGGCGATGTCCTCGGGGACCGGCTCATCCCGCCACACTGTGGCGCTCTCCGCCGTCGCGCGTAGGAACCGGCGACCGGCCGCGGTGAGCCGGGGGTTGGTGCGCAGCGCCGCGAGGGTGTCCCAGGTCTGGATCCGCCAGTAGGCGAACTCGAACCGGGCCTGCCGACGCGCTCGGTCGTCGCCGGCCGCCCGGCTGGCACGGAGCCAGAAGTCGGTTACCCCACAGAAGGCGAACACTCCGTGGAACAGCCCCTCCAGTGGGCGTGGATCGTTCCGCCACGGGGCGTAGAACCTTTCATCCGGCGACATCACTGGCGGTTCGATCAACTCGGTCGTGTCGAGGATGGCGTTGAGCCACATGTGCCGGAACTCGTGTACCAGCGTGACCGCCAGTTGCGTCGCGTCCGGTGGCTCGGTCAGCACCACTCCGCCGAACGCCTCGCTTGAGGAGAGTGACGACGTGCCGCGGTGGGGCCGGGCCGGCTGGGGTGTCAACGAGCTCAGCGCCGTGGCGATGTCCGTCGCCTGTGCGGCGTCGAGGTCGACGAGCAGCCGCCACGCGTCCTCTGTCAACCGTCGCCAGCGGACGTCCGCCTCGGCGGAGAGCGGAGCTGGTGCGGCTGGGGGAGCGGTGTCCCGGAAGGTGTCGAGGTCGTCCAGCCGCAGGGTCAGCGACCGTGCCCCGAAGCTGGCTGTCACCTGGCGCAGGGGATGCCAGTCGGGAGACGGCCCGGTGAGGGGCACCCGCGTCGTGCCATGGCTGATCACGGCCCGGCCGTCAACCGTCGTGACGTGGGCCGAAACGGTGCCCACATCGCCCAGGCGCGCCAGGCCCAGAGTGGGAAGGAGCACCGCGCCGTCGCGCGCCGGGGCGTGCAACTCGAAGGTGAGCTTGGCCCTGATGGCGGCGGCCGAGGCGATGGCGTGCAGATGCCCCAGGTCGACCCAGAGGGGGACCGACCCTTCGTTGGTGGAGTGCAACCTGCTCAGCAGACGGCTGAGCCAGCGTCCCGTGCTCGGGTAGAGGAGGACGTCCGCGACCGCCGCCGGCGCCGCTCGGTCGGCGCGCACCAGCAACTCGCGTGCGGCCGCGAGCGGAGGCAGCGGGCCGGTCGGCCTTTCGGCCGCGGCCCTCAGTAACTCCCCCAACATCAACCGCCGGATGCCCTGCTGTTGGCGGCGCAGCGTCTCGATGTCCTGGCTCTCGGAGTAGCCGGTCGTCGGGTCGGGACGCGCGGAGTACCTGACGGACGAAGACGAATCGCCGTTCCCCGAGGCGTTCCAGCCTGTCGAGTACTCGCCCGTCGGGTCGGGACGCGCGGAGTACCTGGCGCGACGCGCGGAGTACCTGACGGACGAAGACGAATCATCGTTCCCCGAGTGGGACTGCCAGCCTGTCGAATACTCGCCCGCGGGTGAGGTGGTGCCGCCCCGGCTCAGCCAGGGCCGCGTGAACCTGGACCGTAGGCGCTCGGCCGCGGCCGCTCCCCCGGGAAGCTCCGCCGAGAGGGCGGCGTCCAGGGGTAGGTCGGCCACGCCGAGGAGGTCAGCAACGATCGGGTCGCCTTCTCGCGTCAGCAGGTCCCCTCGGTCTCGGTCTCGTCCGAACCACCCCTGCCCGCCTCGCCTCACGTAACGCAGCACGATCGCCAGGTTGTGGCGGATGGTCCACATGATGCGGTGGTCCACGTCGTAGTGTTCGCGGTTGGTTGCCAGCACGGCACGGAAGTGGTCGGCGGCGGCGTCGAGTTGGCCAAGCTGGTGGAGGACCGTGGCGAGTTCGTGTCGGCTGGCCGAGGCGCCGGGATGGCCCGGGCCGAGACGTCGCAGATATGCCTCGGTGATCTCCGCGAATCGGTCCCTGGCCTCCTCCAACCTCCCCTGGTCGCGGACCACTCGGGCGAGTTCGTGCCGGGCGATCAACGCGTCCGGATGCTCGGAGCGCCCTGTCCTCTCGTACGCCATGACGATCGTGATCCCGATCTCTTCGGCCTCGTCGAGCCGGCCGCCGTCGCGCAGCGCTCGGACCAGCAGGGTGCCGATGCTCAACAGCTGGGGGTGGGCACTCTCGTAGCGCCGCCGCGCTTCCTGCCAGATCTCCTCCAACTCGGCGATGGCCTGCGCGAGCCGCCCCCGCAGGTGCAGGACCGAGGCCATGCTGTAGCGGGTGCGCAGCAGGGCATGATGGTCTCGCGGGTCGCGCCGCCGCATCGCGAGCACGTCGCGTAGTTCGGCCTCCGCGGTCGCGAGGTCCCCGAGTTCGCTCAGGACTCGGGCCCGGCCGCCACGAGCCGACTGAATGATGCGGTGTTCGGCCGGCACGACCATTCCGGCGCACTGGGCGACGGAGAGGTATTCGGCCTCGGCTTCGCGCAGCCTGCCTGCGTGGTGCAGGGTGTACGCCAGCGCGAGGCGGCCGTCGAGGGTGGCCGGGTGCTCGGCGCCGAGGCGGTTCCGCCGAACGTCGACCACCGCGCGCAGGTCGTGCTCGGCCTCGGCGTAGAGACCGAGCCCGTGGCGGTACTGGCCGGCACGCAGCGCGGGTTGGGTCGCCGCGATGACGTGTTCCGGCGGAACGTCCGCGTTCTCACCGGAGCTCAGGGCCTGGATCGGCGCGGCGCAGTGGGGTGCCAGCAGGCGCCAGCGCGCCCAGTCGGCGCGGTCCTCCGGGGCGATCAGCGGGGTGACGGCCCTGTTCACCAGTTCCGTCAGTGGCACGAGCAGATCCGGCAGGAGGTGGTGGTAGCCCGTCTGGGCCCGGTTGCTGGCTCTGACCAGCGGATGGACGTCGATGCTGCGCCGAAGTTCGGTGTCGTCGGCACCCGAGCCGTCGGATTCTGAGCCGTCGATGGGCATCGTCTCCAGCTTGATGAGCCGAAGCCCGAACAGCCCTCCGAGGGCGTCGCCGAGCTGCGAACGACTCGTGCCCGCCTCGAACAGCCCGCTCGCCAGCAGCACGTCCGGGTCGAGTAGGGAGAGCGGGATCGGAGCCTGCCCAAGGCTGGAGAGCAGCCACAGGAGTGTCTGGGCCGCGTCGTGCCCCTGGCGTTTCAGCAGGTCGAGCGAGAGCTGCCAGGTGGTGGGAATGGCCCGGCGCCGCCGTTCGTCATTCCCGAGGAGGGAGTCCCGGTCGGCGGCCAGTTCGTGGAGCCGCTGGTCGACGCTGTCGCGGTAGGCCGCGAACGTCCCGGGCGTGTCCGGGCTCGGCCACACCTCCTCGGCCGCGCGGGCCAGATACCAGCCCGCGAGCTCCAGGGCCAACGGCAGGCCGCCCAGGTGCCGCGCCAGTTCGCCGGCCGCGCGCTCGTCGCCAGCCTTCGGAGCCAGGTCCAGCAGCACCCGGGCGGCGTCGTCGACGTCCAGGACGTCCATCGCCTCGATGTGCGCCCAGGGTGCCCACTGCTCCTGGCGCGACTCGCGGCTGGTGATCAGGATCGTCCCCCGGGACGGTCCGGGGTGGCGCAGCCATCCCACGGCCTGCGCGAGGTGCCGGTCCGGCGTCCGCAGGACCGCCGGGTCGTCGACGTTGTCCAGCACCAGCAGCCAGGGGTCGACGAGGTCGTCGAGGTGCCGCCACAACACGTCGGCCGGATGGCCGCGGCCGAACTCCCCTTCTTGGGCGCCGGCCTGGTACGCCACCGCCTGCAGCGCCGCGGAGAGCCCGTGGCGGTCGCCGGCGGAGACCCACCAGACGTGCCGCATCGCGGCGGAGAGTCGGTGCGCGACCTCCAGCGCGACGGTGGTCTTGCCGCATCCTCCGAGCCCGGAGAGCACCCACACGCCCGGCACGTTGTCGTCGCCCCGGACACGCTGTCCGATGGCGCCCGTGACCGCCGCCAACACCCGGTCGCGGCCGCGTAACCGGTCGGGCTGCACGGGGCGCCGGGGCAGGGCCAGGGGCGGGAAGGGGCTCTCCCCCATCGATCTCAGACGCGCCGACACGGACCCACCCCCGCTCGTCTCCTGGTCGAGTATGCCGGAAGTCGGCCGTCCGCCGTCGGTCCTCTGCCACAATCGCGGGGAATTCCCGGCGACTTGGGACCTCGAAGAAGGAGGCGATCGATGCGCCCGGCCCGGCCCCCGCTCACCGACAACCCGGTCGCCGGGCTCGGCGACGACGAGTACGGCTTCCGGCCGTACGTGGAGGTGCTGGCGAGCACGGTCGAGGCGGCGCGGCCGCTCCCGCTGACCGTGGGCGTCTTCGGGCCCTGGGGCTCGGGCAAGTCGAGCTTCCTCCGGATGTGGCAGGACCTCCTCGGGCCCGAGGCGCACTCGGTGTGGATCAATCCGTGGAAGTACGCTCAGAAGCACGAGGTGTGGAGCGCGGTGATCACCTCGGTGCTCGCCGAGATCCAGCGGAACGAGCGCACCAGGGGCAAGGCACTGCGGCTCGCCCGTTCCATCGCCTGGCTCACGGTGCGGGGCGCGCTCGGCCAGGCTGGCGCGCTGGCCACCGGTGGCCTGCTCGACAGGGAGACGACCGAGTCGGCGCTCGACCGACTGGCGGAGAGCGACGCCGAGTTCCACCGGCACGTCAACGTCTTCGAGCAGGACTTCGCCGAGGCCGTCGGCGAGTTCGTCGGGGACGACGGCCGGTTGGTCGTCTTCATCGACGACCTGGACCGCTGCGCCCCGGAGACCGCGGTCACCGTGCTGGAGTCCCTCAAGCTGTTCACCGGCGACTCGCGGTGCGTCTTCGTGTTGGCGATGGACTACGACCTACTGTCGGCCGTGGCCGCCCGGAAGTTCGGCGAGCGAGCGCCGGCGGACGGCGCGGCCTACCTGGAGAAGATCGTTCAACTGCCGTTCTTCCTCCCGGAGGTGCACGACTCCGTCCTCCGCGAATCCCTCGCCGGCCACGTCCACCCCGCACTCGCCGCCGATGATCCCTTCTGGTGGCTGATCCGGGTCGGCCTCGGCGCGAGTCCGCGCAAGGTCAAGCGGTTCGTGAGCGTGCTCAATCTGACGGCAGCCGTGCTGGAACGGACCGGCGGGGCTCCGCTCGACCGCGAGGCCCTGCTGAGGCTGGCCGAACTGCTGATCCTGCGGAGCGAACACCGTGGCTTCTACGCCCGGTTGGTCGACGAGCCCGACCTGTGGCAACGGCTCAAGGCCGTCGCCTGGCGGCGCGCCCAGCCGAATCCGTCGCTCGGCGGGCTCCAGGACGACGAGGCCTTGATGCGGTTGCTCGCCCTCGGTTCCGACGTCGACCTCGTCGACTTCTCGACGGCCCCCGACGCCCAGCTGGTGCTGCGCATGATCGCCACCGTGCGCACGACGGCCCCGTCACCGTAGCCGCGCTGGCCGTGCATCCGAGAGCCGTCGTGCGCCGGCGATCAGAGGGGGCGGATCGCGGGTATCTCTCTCCTGCCGGCTTGTCGCCGCACCGCACGCGGAGAGGGAGGGGGCTGCGCATGAGGGGGGTCGAATGGGGCGGTACTCAGGAGACGCCGGAGCTCGACCGGCTGTCGCCTGCGCAGCAGATGGGGATCGCCTGCGTGCGCTGCGGCCGGCGGCTCGGGGCCTCGGGGCGGCGGGTGGGGACGCTGCGGGACCGGTGGGGGCACTCGTTCGTGCTGTGGATCTGCGCGCCGCACTGCCCGCTCAGGCGGTGAGCGGTCGGTCCTGGTGGAGCGGCAGGGCGGCCAGCGCGTGGGAGCGGAAGCTGGTGCGCCAGCGCGCCGCCTCGGCGGCCGGGCGCGGGAACCCGGGGAGCAGGGTGGTCAGCGTGATCTCGAGCTCCAGGCGGGCCAGCGGGGCGCCGAGGCAGTAGTGCATGCCGTGGCCGAGCGCGAGTTGGGGCGCGTGGTCGGTGCGGCGGACGTCGAACGTCTCGGGGTCGGCGTAGCGTGCCGGGTCGCGGTTGGCGGAGGCCAGGCAGAGCAGCACGGTGTCGCCGGCCGGCACCTCGGTGCCTGCGATGTCCAGGTCCTCGGTGGCGAAGCGGCGGATGGCCATCAGGTTGGGGTGCGCGTAGCGCAGGAGCTCCTCGACGGCGCCCGGCACCAGGGTCGGTTCTGCCTGGAGGGCGGCCACCTGGTAGGGGTGCCGGGACAGCGCCAACAGGCCGGCCGAGATGGTGTGTTGCACGTTCTCGATGCCGGCGCCCAGGATCAGGAAGGCGAGCGAGACGAGCTCGTCCTCGGAGAGCCGGTCGCCCTCGTCGCGGGCCGCGATCAGCGCGGAGAGCGGGTCGTCGCCCGGCGCCGCCCGGCGGGCCGCGACCAGTTCGGTGAGATAGCGGTAGATGGCGGCGATCGCGGCCGCCGTGGCCTGCCGGCCGGTGGGCGCGATCACGGTTCCGACCCACTCGGCGAACGGCGCCCGGTCGGCCTCGGGCAGCGCGAACAGGTCGCTGATCACGGCGAGCGGCAGCGGGGTGGCGAACTCGGCGACCAGATCCTCGCGCAGCGCGCCGGCCAGCCGCTCGGCGGTGGCGCTGATCGACGGGCGCAGCGCCGCCACCTGGCGCGGCGTGAAGCCCTGCGAGACCAGCCGGCGGAGCCGCAGATGGTCGGCCGGGTCGATGTTCAGCAGGTTGCGGTCCAGCGCGGGCGGCAGCGAGAAACCGGCGTAACCGGTGGTGGAGTGCCGCTTGTTGACGGAGAGCCGGTCGTCCGAGAGCAGCGGGCGCACCTCGGCGTCCCGGGTGACGATCCAGGCCGGGGTGCCGTCCGGCAGCGCGACGTGGTGCACGGGCGCGGCCTCGCGCAGCCGCGCCAGCGTGCCGTACGGGTCACGGACGAAGTCGTCGGTGAAGGGGGTCAGGGGGGTCGCCATCGACATGAGAGGAATTCTCGCTCCTGCGCTCGGCGCCGCATTCCGAGGTGATCCCGGGGGCGTTCTCGCTGGTGGTGGGCGGGCCGGCGGCTCGCCGTGCCGATTGTCCTCCCGCTGGTTAGCGTGGAGGAAGGGGCCCGAGTGACAGGAGAGAGATCTGGGGGAGAGGGGAAGAGAAGGACATGACTGCCTACCCCGAGGGCGCGCCCTGCTGGGCTGACGTGACCCTGCCCGACCTGGAGGCCGGCAAGCGCTTCTACGGCGGGCTCTTCGGCTGGACGTTCGAGACCGCCGCCAAGGAACACGGTGGGTACACGCAGGCCTACTCGGACGGCAAGGCCGTCGGCGCGCTGGCGCCGCAGATGCCGGGGCAGAACGACGTGCCGCCGGCCTGGACCGTCTACTTCGAGTCGCCCGACGTCTCCGCCACGGCCGGCAAGGTCCGGCAGCACGGCGGCGAGACGCTGATGGGGCCGATGGAGGTCGACCCGTTCGGCAGCCTGCTGATCGCCCGCGACCCGGCCGGCGTGCTGTTCGGCGTGTGGCAGGAGGGCACCCACCACGGCTTCGGGAAGCGCGACGCGCCGAACTCCTTCTGCTGGGCCGAGGTCCACACCAGGGACGCGGCCAGGACCGACGAGTTCTTCACGTCCGTCTTCCCGCTCGACGCCAAGCTGATGGAGGGCTCGCCCGAGATGGACTACGCGGTCTGGATGATCCACGGCGAACCCCGGGCCGGCCGCTACCTGATCCCGGGCGACGCCCCGGCCGAGCTCGGCCCGCACACCGAGACGTACTTCGCGGTGGCGGACTGCGACGAGGCGGTGGCGAACCTCCAGCGCCTCGACGGCCGGCTGATCAGGGGCCCGATGGACAGCCCCTACGGCCGCTTCGCCGCGGTCGCCGACCCGCAGGGCGCCACGTTCGCGCTGATCGACCCCTCGACCACGACCGGCGAGCCGCCCGGCACGGTCTGAGGACCGGTGGGGCGGGGGCGTCAGCCCTCGCCCTCCACCATCGGCACCTCGCGGCGGCGTAGCACGACCCCGAGCAGCACGGTCCCCAGCGCCGCGCCCGCGAAGCCGAGGAAGATCGGGCTCTCCAGCAGCACCGTCAGGTCGAGCGCCACGGTCTGCTGGAGGGCCAGTTCGAGCCGTGGCCCGAGGATGAAGCCCATCACCAGCGGCGCGATCGGCAGCCCCCAGGTCGCCATCCCCCAGCCGACGAGGCCGAAGACCAGGCAGGTCCAGACGTCGAAGACGCTCGACCGGTCGGTGTAGGCGCCGACCAGGCAGGAGGCGACCACGATCGGCGCCAGCACGCCGTAGGGGATGCGGGCGATGCGCACCCACAGGCCGACCAGCGGCAGGTTGAGGATCAGCAGGATGACGTTGGCGACGAAGAAGCTGGCGATGATCGCGGCCGTCAGGTCCGCGTCCGCGGTGAACATCGTCGGCCCCGGCACCACGCCGTAGACCAGCAGCGCGGCCAGGATCAGCGCCATCGTCGGCCCGGTGGGGATGCCGAGCGCGAAGAGCGGCATGAACCCTGACATCGCCGAGGCGTTGTTGGCCGCCTCGGGACCGCCGATGCCCTCGATCGCGCCGTTCCCGAACCGCCGGTCGCCCCTGCGCTCGCCGCGCCGCCGCTCGTAGGCGTAGCTCAGGAACGAGGTGATGGAGGGCAGCAGGCCGGGTATCAGGCCGAGGAAGAAGCCGATCACGGTGCCGCGGGCGCCGGAGGCGGTGCCGCGCCTGAGCTCGTCCCGGTTGGGCAGGATCCGGCCGATGGGCTGGGCGGAGAGCCGCGGGGTGCCGCCGCGCAGCGTGCTCAGCACCTCGCCGAGCCCGAAGAGGCCGATCATCACCGGCACCACGTTCAGCCCCTGCATCAGGTCGGGCGAGCCGAACGTCAACCTGGCCTCGCCGGTGGACTGGTTGAGCCCGACCGAGGCCAGGATCATGCCGAGCACGCCCATGCCGATGCCGCGGGCCACCCGTCCTGAGGAGAGGCCGGCGATCGCCAACAGGCTGAACAGCAGCAGGCCGAGCATCTCGGGCGGGCCGAAGTCCAGCGCGAACCTGGCCAGATGGGGGCCGATCAGGATCAGCCCCACGGTGCCCGCGATGCCGGCGATGAACGACACGATCGCCGCGGTGGCGAGCGCCGCGCCGGCCCGGCCCTGCCGGGTGAGGGCGTATCCCTCGATCGCCGCCGGCACGGACGACACCTCGCCCGGGATGTTGAGCAGGATGGCGCTGGTCGAACCGCCGTACATGGCGCCGTAGTAGATGGCGGCGAGCACGATGATGCCGGCGGCCGGGTCGAGGTAGGTGGTGAGCGGGAAGAGGATGGCGATCGCCGAGACCGGGCCGAGGCCCGGCAGCATCCCGACCAGGGTGCCGGCCAGGCAGCCGAGGAAGGCGAGGAGCAGCACGTCGGGGCGGAGGACGTCGGCGAAGCCGCCGAGTACGTCGGAGAAGCCCATGCGCACCTCCTTTCGGGGGATGTGGGGGCCTCGCGGGGGGCGTGGCAGAGGGGGATCAGTAGCGGAAGGGGCCGTGCGGGAGGGAGATGCCGACCGTCGCGAAGAAGGCGACGAAGGCGGCGTCGAGCAGCGCGGCGTAGGCCAGCGAGCGGAGCCAGCCGTAGCCGGCGACGGCCCTGAGGTAGAGGAGGAGGAACGCGCCGTTGGTGGCGGCGAAGCCGATCCAGGGCAGCGCGATGATGTAGCCGGCGATCAGCGCCAGGCAGGCGGTGAGGCGGAACACGACCGGCCCGTCGGTTTCTTGCTCGCCTTCCTCGGTGCTCTCGGCCGGCACGCCGGCGGCCCACTCCCGCCGCGCCGCCAGCACCGTGGTGACCAGCGAGATGGCGCCGAGGGCCGTCAGGTACCAGCCGGAGACGGTGGCCGCCTCGCCCGCGTCCGCGTCGAGCGCGCCGCGCAGCCCCTCCTGGACGGCGAGCGCGGCGACGATCGACAGCACGACGGTGACCGGCAGGGCCGGCCTGGCGGTGAGCCGGCGTGCCGCTGTGCGGAGCCGGTCGCCGCTCATCCCGCGTCCCCGAGCCGGGCGTCGAGCTCGGCGAACAAACCGGCCTCCTCGTCCGCCGCCTGGGCCGTCGCGTCCCCGTCGCGGACATCGGGGATCATGCCGATGGACGCCAGCGTCTCGCCGAACTCCGGGTCCTCGCCGATCCTGGTCAGCGCCTCGCCGAGCCGGTCGGCGACCGGGTCAGGCAGCCCGCTGGGTCCCGAGAGGCCGACCCAGAACTGGACGTCGAGTTCGGAGAGCCCCAGGTCGCCGGTGAGCGGCACGTCGGGCAGCCGCTCCAGCGGCTCGGCGCCGGTGGAGGCGAGCACCCGCAGGTCGCCGCTGCCGGCGAGCGCGAAGGTCGCGCTGGCGCCGCCGGCGCCGAAGTCGATGTCGCCGGCGGCCACCGCCTGCATCACGTCGCCGCTGCCCTGGAACGGCACCCGGCGCACCTCGGCCGGGTCGACGCCGGCCGCCTCCAGGAACTGGAGGGTGGCGTAGTCGCTGGTGGAGGTGCCGCCGATCCAGCCGACCGAGAAGCCGCCGGGGTTGGCGCGCGCCGCCTCGACGACGTCCTGGAGGTCGGCGTACTCGGAGTCGCCCGGGACGGCGTAGACGTGCGCGCCGCTCGCCGCCCGGCCGACGAAGGCGCGGTCCTGCCAGTCGTACGGCACGTCGGGCAGCAGCGACTGCAACGAGCTGGAGCCGGCGCCGTCGGCGAGCAGCGTGTAGCCGTCGGCGCCGGCGGAGCGGACGGTGTTGACGGCGGTGATCTGGTTGGCGCCCGGCTGGTTGACGACGTTGACCGGTACGCCGAGGTCGTCGGAGAGCGCGGTGGCGACGGCGCGCGCCGCGATGTCGGTGGCGCCGCCGGCCGCGAACGGCACGATCAGGTCGATGGCCCGGCTCGGATAGTCGGCGGCCGCGGCGTCGTCCTGCGGCGCGCAGGCGGTGCCGGCCAGGGCGGTGGCGGCGAGGACGGCGAGGGCCGGTCTGAGGAGTCGCATGGTGGTGGTGCCCTTCTGCGCTACCGCTGTGTGCGGTGGGGACGTTGCGTGGCGCCAGCGGCGCCAGCGGCGCCGTTGGCGCCGGCGAAGCCGGCCCGCGCGACGCCGGCGGCCACGGCGCCTGCGGCGCCTGCGGCCTTGGCGTGGCGCGCGGCGGTGGCCGCCGCGCGTGCGGCGTGGGGTGCGGCCCCTGTGGCGGTGCGGGCCGTGGTGGTGGTCATCGCGCCCGCCCGCCGGGCGCGTTGGGCGTCCGGGCGCCCGCCGCCGGCGTAGTGGCGGCGCCAGGGGCGCCGGATGTCGCGCCGGTCGTCGGCGGCACCGGCCGCCTGGTTGGCCGGGCCGGCGCGGGCGTCACGAATGCCTCCGGGCCTGGTTGGGCGGGGTGCCGGCCGGCAGGCCTGCGGCGCCAGCCGTGCCCGCGCCCGCGCCCGGCCCCGCGCCC